>CANGCT010000018.1 GCA_947452415.1 Flavobacteriaceae bacterium | reverse complement strand
GTACACAAGGTCCAGGTGGAGATGTTTGGCAAGGAATAGAGTTTGTTCAAACTGCAAAAAAAGCAAAACTAACAACTAATAAAACAATGACTGTTGATGTGTATTGTTCTCAAGCTTTTAATTTATTAGCTAAAGTTGATCAAGGAGGAACAGCACCTGCTTCTGCAACTGGACAAGCTTATACAACACCAGGACAATGGCAAACATTAACATTTAATTTTGCAGTACCTATGGATAATACAGCTGCTGCAAATGGTGAATATCAAAAAATAATCTTTTTTGGAAATTGGAAAGCAACAAATGATGGATTTAATAGTCCTATTGTACCTTTAACATTTTATATTGACAATGTTAGATCTGAGGAGGCTCCAGTAGTTATTGTTTCTGATCCAGCTCCGTTAGATGCAGCACCAACACCACCAGCAAGAAATGCTTGGGATGTTATTTCTTTGTTTAGTAATGCATATTCAAATATTACCATCAATGATTGGTCAGCGGGAATAGGTTGGAATGGAGGAGCTCCTATTACAGATCTTCAAATTGTTGGTAATGATACTAAGAAAATTGCTTTTGGTGATTTTATTGGAGTAGATTTTGGTGCGGGTCATCATATTGATGCAACCGATATGACAACTTTTCATATGGATTTTTGGATTCCAAGCACAACGGATTTAATAGGTAAAGTATTGAATCCTAAATTTTCTGCATGGACTTCGGATACTTCAGGGCAAACATCTAGTTTCTTGTTAACTTACCTTCCAACTGTAAATGGAACTTGGGCATCAATTGATGCGCCTATATCTTCATTTACTGCAGGTGGTAGCGACCCAAACACTAGAAATAATGTTGCTCAATTTTTAATATCTTCTAATTTAGGGTTGGTTTATGTAGATAATATCTATTTATACAGACCTGCTACTATGATAACCGATACTTTCAATACTTCTAATGTAAGGTTATATCCAAATCCAACTTCAACTAATTTAACAATTGAAGCTAAGGATGCTATAGAAAGTGTTACAATTTACAATGTTCTAGGTCAACAAGTAATTAGTAAAAACCCAATGTCAAATTCTATGACTATGGATGTTTCAAATCTTGAAAATGGACTTTATTTTGTTAATTGTACAATAGATGGTAAATCATCTACAACAAAATTCATTAAAAATTAAGTTAAGTTTTTTTTAATTAAAAGCACGTTATTTAAATAACGTGCTTTTTTTTTGCTTTAATAATTTAATTTATCAAAATTGTATATCTTTATTGCTGTTAAATAAAAGTTTAAATAAAAATATGCCCTATATATATTGTTTTAGAAAATTAATTCTATTTATTTTATTAATTCCATTTTTAGGTTATTCACAAGAGTTACCTCCAATAGTAAAGTACACTCCCGGCACATATAATGCCGGCAATCAAAACTGGATGGCATCGCAAGATAAAAAGCACATTTTATATTTTGCAAATAACGAAGGCTTGTTAGAGTACAATGGTTCGCTTTGGACCTTATATAAATCACCAAACGAAACAATAATTCGATCGGTTAAAGCAATAGACGGCTTAATTTATACTGGCAGTTATATGGAGTTTGGTTATTGGAAAAGAATGACTAATGGCAGATTGACTTATTTTTCATTAAGTAATAAAATAAAAGATAAAATTATTGATGATGAGCAGTTTTGGAATATTTTAAACTTTGATAAATGGGTAGTTTTTCAATCTTTAAATAGAATTTATATTTATGATTTAGAAAGCAAAAAATTTAAAATAATTACTCCAAATAATAGTATTACAAAGATTTTTAAATCAGAAAGTGCAATTTATTTTCAAGTTTTTAATGAAGGATTATTCGAAATTGAAAATGGGAAAAGTAAATTAGTTTCGGAGGATTTAATTTTTAAAAACAATAAAATTGTAAATGTTTTTCAAGATGAAAGTGGATTAATAATTCACACTCAAACTAATGGGTTTTATAGATTAATAAAAAACAGTATTTCTCAGTTTGTAACTTCTGCCGATTCAGAATTGAATCATACTAGTATTTATAGCAGTTATCAATTAAACAATGGCAATTTTGCTGTAGGTACTATTTCCGACGGGATATTTATTATTTCAAAATTCGGAAAAATAGAATACCATATCTCACAAACTAATGGATTAAGTAATAACACTGTTCTTTCTTTATTTGAAGATTTTGATAAGAATTTGTGGATAGGTCTAGACAACGGAATAAACTGCATCAATTTGCAATCTCCTGTGAAAAGTTTTTCAGATGAAACGGGGAAACTAGGAACTGTTTATGCTTCCATTTTATTTCAAGGAAAACTTTACGTAGGAACTAATCAAGGCTTATTTTACAAAAGCTATAACAGTAAAGATTCCTTTCAATTTGTTAATGGTACAAAAGGTCAAGTATGGTCTTTATTTGTTAATCAAGGAACTCTTTTTTGTGGCCATGATTCTGGAACCTTTGTTATTGAAAATAATGGTGCAAAATGTATATTTAGTCAGTCAGGAACTTGGAAATTTCAAACCATTCCTAATAAAAACTTATTGCTTCAAGGAAACTACTACGGAATCTCAGTTTTAGAAAAAAAGAATAACCAATGGGTTTTTAGGAACAAGATTGCAGGATTTGACTATTCTTCAAAGTATTTCGAATTAAATTTTACAAACGAAATATTTGTTAGTCATGAATATAAGGGAATATATAAATTTGCAATAGATAATAACTTCACTAAAGCTGAAAAAATCGTGAAGCTTAATTCTCCTCAAAAAGGTAAAAATGCCAGTTTAATAAAATATAATAATGTACTGTATTATGCCTATAAAGAAGGTGTTTATAAACTAAATAACAAAAATAAAACTTTTGAAAAAGACTCTTTATTGAGTCAAATTTTCACTAAAGACGAATATACTTCAGGCAAAATGATTGTCGATAAATCTAATAAGATTTGGTTCTTCTCTAAAAATTATATTTATTATTATTATCGAAATAAATTAGATTATAAACTAAAACAAAACACCATACCAATTCCTTCTAAATTTACTAATTCATTAACAGGATATGAAAATATTACCCAGCTTAATGATTCAAATTATTTTATTGGAACTACAGATGGTTATTACACTATTAATTTAAATGATTTAAGTTTTAAGAACAATACAGTTTTTATTTCTACAATAAGTGTTAATAAACTAAATCAAAAAGGCAAAGATATTTCCATTCTTGACCAAGCTGAATTACATTATGATGAAAATAATATTGCTTTTAATTATTCAGTAGCAGAATATAACAAATATATTAATGCAGAATACCAATACAAATTAGAAGGATTTCAAGATAATTGGAGTCTGTGGAGCGCTAAGTCTTCTGTTAATTTTAAAAATTTATCACCAGGTGATTATAAATTTATCGTCAGATCTAAAATTGCAAATTCAAATCTTGAAAACACTGCCATTTATAATTTCACAATTTTAAAGCCTTGGTATCTAACCAATTTGGCATTATTTATTTATTTATTAGGGATAATTTACTTAGCTTTTTGGATAAATAAACGATATAAAAATTATTATCAAAAACAAAGAATTAAACTTATTGAAGAAAATAATTTGTTGTTAGAAATTAAAGAATTAGAAAATGAACAACAATTAATGAAATTGCAAAATGATCAATTATCACTAGATGTAGATGCAAAAAATAAAGAACTAGCATTTTCAACCATGAGTTTAATAAAAAAGGATGAACTGCTTACACTTATTAAGGATGATTTAAAGAAAACTACCGATGAAGGAAATAAAAGTATGAGTATTAAATCAGTAATTTCTACAATTACCAAAAACATAAATCATGAAGATTCCTGGAATATCTTCAAGGATGCTTTCGATACTGTTGATAAAGACTTTTTGAAAAAATTAAAGAACTTACATCCTCTTTTAACACCAAATGATTTGCGTCTTTGCGCCTATTTAAGATTGAATCTTTCTTCTAAAGAAATAGCGCCATTACTTAACATATCCGTTCGAAGCGTAGAGATAAAACGATATCGTTTGCGTAAAAAGATGAATTTAAACCACGAAAACGGTTTAGCTGAGTATATTCTGTCAGTATAATGGTATTTAAGAGATAGTATTCAACTATACAACAGTACAACATTGTTTGTTTTTATTTATTTTTATTTATTTTTATTTAGTATTTAAATAACTGTAATATATTGATTTACGATTAATAATGATATGTTATTTTATTTTTAGTGCGTTGTATGTTTTTTGTTGTATTTATTTTTTATTTTATTAAATTCATATCTTATACTTTTATAAATAAATTGAGTAAGCTATTATTGTTTTATTTTTACCTTTTATTTTTTGTTAACCAAATTAACTAAGACCACTCTTATGAGAAAAATTATTATTTTACTAACACTTTTTTGCTTTTCTACATCTATACAATCTCAAACGGATAGAGTAGTAGTTGAAAAGAGCAATTTAGGATTTAAACTTAAAGTCAATGGAAATGACTTTATGATTAATGGAATCAATTGGGATTATTTTCCTATTGGCACCAATTACAATTATAGTTTGTGGAAACAATCTGATGAAGTAATCAAAGCAGCATTAGATACTGAAATGGGCTTATTGAAAAACATGGGAGTAAATACCATTAGACAATATTCAGGAATTCAGCCCAAATGGATTACTTATATTTATCAAAAATACGGTATTTATACAATGATTAATTATTCTTTTGGTAGATATGGTCTTACTTTAAATGGAAATTGGGTTCCTAATATTAATTATTCAGATCCTGCAACCCAAAATGAACTTATCAAGCAAACCAAAGAATTGGTTGCGACCTATAAAGACACTCCAGGATTATTATTGTTTTTATTAGGAAATGAAAATAATTATGGATTGTTTTGGGATGGTGCCGAATCAGAAAATATACCTTTAGAAGATAGGAAATCTACTATAAGAGCCAAAGATATGTACAAGATTTTTAATCAAGCAGTTCTTGAAATTAAAAAAGTAGACACTTCGCATCCAGTTGCAATTTGTAATGGTGATTTATTATTTCTAGATATAATTGAAAAAGAATGTAAAGACATTGATATTTTAGGAACCAATATGTATCGTGGTGTTTCTTTTGGAGATGCTTTCCAAAAAGTAAAAGAAAAATTAAATAAGCCATTACTTTTTTCTGAATTTGGTGCTGATTCTTTTAGCGCTATTGAAAATGCAGAAGACCAAAAGTCTCAAGCCTATTATATGGTTAATAATTGGAAAGAAATATATGAAAATGCTGCAGGTATTGGAAAAGCAGAAAACTCTTTAGGAGGTTTTACATTTCAATTTAGTGATGGATGGTGGAAATACGGACAAACAAAAAATTTAGAAATTCACGATAATAATGCTTCTTGGTCTAATGGAGGATACCAATCCGATTATCAGGTAGGCGAAAATAATATGAATGAAGAGTGGTTTGGTATTTGTGCCAAAGGACCAACTAATTCTAGAGGATTGTATAATTTATATCCACGTGCTGCATACTATGCATTGAAAGAAGCTTACCAAATAAATCCCTACCAAAGCGGAGTTACTTTAACTTCTATTGAAAAGCATTTTGATAGTATTCAATTAATGGATGCTGTATTAAGAGCAAGAGGAGATAAAGCAGCTCTAGGTGAAAATGATACTGAGATGCTAAAAATTAGTAACCTTAGAGCAGAATTCACAACATTTAATACTGGTGGAAGTTTAATAACTACTCCAAAAGTTGCTGATGCAACTTCTACTTCTTATCCAAATAAATTAGGTTTTGATCAAATGCAATCCTACTATGTTGGAGTAGAAGGAAATCCTGCACCAAACATGAAAGCAAATGTTAATGTTAATATTCTAGGGCATGTTGCAGAAAATCCTATAAATGAAATTTTCTATGAAAATAGAGGAAGAAACCAAAATGTAAAAACCGAAAATGGTGTTGTAACGCAAAGCGATGTTAATAGAGTTCAAGTTTACAATGCTTCTTATACCTGGAATGAAAAAGCATTCGATTTAAGAGGTTTTTATAGAACAGGTCATTACCATTGGGGTTATGAAGGCGATTTCTTCGGATTATATCCAGAAGCTAATTATGGGCCTAATTTAGATTTATATAACGGAGAGACTTCAGGTTTTGAATTAGATGGAAAAAAAGTTTTAAATGGTTTAAAAGCTGCCTTTGGCCCGCAATTATGGTGGGGAGCTAATCCAGCCTATTTATTAAAATACAGTAAAAAATTAGGTAAAATTGATGCAACTGCAGTTTTTCACGAAGACATTGCAGATGCTAGCGCAGCAACAACCTCTATCGCTATTCCACTTCCTAAAACTCGAAGAGCTACAGTTTATTTTAAAACTAAAATTGGTCGTGTTGGTTTTGAATTAGGAGGTATTTGGGCAGGACGACCATTAAATGGTAGAACTTTCCAATTTGCTCAAGAAAAAGATGGTGTGTATACCGTTTATGATGATAAAATTACAGGTAAAGACAACTGGGGAGGTAAAGCAAAAATCACCTATTCTAAGGGTTCTTTTAATATGTACACACAAGGAGCAATTATGGGACTTGTTGCTAATGGAGGTGCCGATAATACAAAAACCTTCACAGGTTGGAGACTTAAAGATAGCGGAAGTGGTAACCAAACTAATTTCTTAACAGGATTTACCTACAATTTTGGAAATTTTCAAATTGCACCAAACTTCTTATGGCAAAAACCACTAGTTGGAGCAATGCCAAACGATATCAATGCACCAGGAAGATTAAGAAATATTCAGTCCGATCCATTTGTAGTGAGAACCAATAGAGAAACGGTTGGGGGAGAACTTTTGCTTACATACGATCCAACACCTGCAACTTGGTATTACGAATGGGATAATGATATGGCAGAAGATGCAAAATTTGCAATAAATGCCGATTTTGTGTTCCGTCATTTGCCAACAACTCAAGATGCCGCAATTGGTTTCTTAGTAAATCGTACCGCTTTTGCTTTTCCAAATTCTACACCCGCTCATGATTTATGGGAATTAAATACACGAATCGTTTCTAAATTAACTCCAGATTTAGGATTTATTACAAATCTTTATGTAGGTAATGCGCAAGCGAACGGAAGTGATTCTAGACTTATTGAAAGAATGGGTGGCGATATTCGATTAATTTATAAAAAAATGAAATTAGTTACCTCATTAAAACTGAATGATTGGGGTCCATACGATTACCACCGTGATTTCAATTTAACCTATCCTGTACAGTTTATTTTAGATTTATCTACATCTGTAGGAAAACCAAATTGGTTTATATTACCAAACACCAAATTAGGAATTATGGGAACTTGGCGTTCATTAGACCAATATTCTCCTAGATATCTTCCAAATCAAACAGCTTCACTGTTCGCTACACAACCAATTATAAGTCCAGTTGGATTTAATAATGGTTCTGAATGGGAAATCAGAACCTATATTCATATTAACATTGGAAAATAATTTTAAAATTAATAACATGAAAAATATAAAAATCAATTATATATTAAACGTATTTGTAGTAGCATTGCTTTCATTTGTAAATTTTAGTTGTGAAAGAAACATGTCAGAAGATGCTACACTTTCAACTTATTCTAAAAACGGAGATGTTTTTATTGACACCTTTAGTGCTGGTTTAGGATATGGCGCTTTTGGAGGATCTAAATACACTGCTTTTACTGTAGATACAGATGTAAAATACCAAGGAACAGCTTCAATGCGATTTGATGTTCCAAGTGTTGGTGATCCTACCGGAACTTATGCTGGAGGAGTATTTATAGATGGTTCTGGACGTAATTTAACCGAATTCGATGCTTTAACTTTTTGGGTAAAAGGATCTCAAGCTGCAACCTTAAACGAAGTTGGATTAGGAACTGATTTTGGATTAAATAAATATAATGTTAGAATGCAAAATGTTCCAATTGATACCAATTGGAAAAAGATAATCATTCCTTTGCCAGATGCATCTAAATTAGTACAAGAAAAAGGAATGTTTTGGTATTCTGAAGGTCCTGAAAATGGACTAGGTTACTCCTTTTGGATTGATAATGTGAAATATGAAAAATTAGGAACCATTGCCCATGCTCAACCTGTAATATTAGATGGTACCAATTCATCCCAACAAGCTTACATTGGTTCTACTATTAATTTATCAGGACTTACAGATACTTTTAATATGCCAAATGGTATTAATCAAACTATTTCAGTAGCACCAAGCTACTATATATTTACTTCTACTAATCCAAGTGTTGCTTCAGTAAATGAATTGGGAGTTGTTTCTATTATTGGAAGCGGTACCACTTTGATTAAAGCTACTTTTGCAGGAATTGAAGTTGCTGGATCTTTAACGGTAAATTCTTTAGGAGCTTTTTCTCATGCAACAGCACCAACACTAAATTCTGCTAATGTAATCTCTATCTTTAGCAATGCCTATACTAACGTTCCTGTAGAATATTTTAATGGATATTGGACTGGATCAACAACTCAAGGGCAAGTAGATATTCATATTGCTGGAGATGATGTAATAAAGTATTCTCAACTTAATTATGTAGGAATTCAATTTTCTCAACCTACTATAAATGCTACTCCAATGACTTTTATACATTTAGATATTAAAGTTCAAAATACTACAGGAATTAGAAATTCAATTAAAATTAAATTGGCTGATTTTGGAGCAGACGGCGTTTATGGAAATGGAAATGATAGTAGTTTTGAATTTTCCTATACTAATGCAACCCTTGCAACTGGTGCATGGGTTGGTATAGAAATTCCTTTATCTAGTTTTACAGGTTTAACAAGTAGAGCCCATTTAGCACAGATAATTATAGGTCCATCAACTTCTGGTATTACAGATATACTAGTAGATAATATTTATTTCCACAATTAATAGCTATAACTTTTATAAAATTATTAAATATGATATTAGATACTAAATTAAAAATAAAAAACATCGTAATAAGTGGTTCATTACTTCTTTTATTGGGTTGCTCTTCTTCAGATGAAAAACAAACCGTAACCACCATGAATCAATTGGTAAAACAAGATGAGTTTAATGTAGATGGTGCAACAGATGGCTCTATGTGGAATATTGAAACTGGAATTGGTCCAAATAATGATGGCTGGGGAAATAATGAACTAGAATATTACACCAGCTTCCCTCAAAACATTAAAGTAGAAGGAGGTGTTTTAAAAATAACTGCTATTAAGGAGGCTTATATGGGCAAAGGCTATACTTCTGCAAGAATTACCTCTAAAGGTAAATTCGAACAAAAACATGGACGTTTTGAAGCACGTATCAAAATGCCATGGGGAAAAGGGGTTTGGCCTGCATTTTGGTTGTTAGGTGCTAACTCAAGTACTGTTTCTTGGCCACAATGTGGTGAAATTGATATTATGGAATACCTTGGTAATAACCCAACTTCAGTTTTCGGAACAGTACATGGTCCTGGTTATTCTGGAGCAAATGCAATTTCTAAAGTTTTTAACCTAACTAACGATAGATTCGATACTGGTTACCACATTTTTGGAATTGAATGGGGAGAAGATTATATAAATTATTATGTAGATAATGTTTTATACAACCAAATTACACCAGCAAAAGCTCCAGGAGAATGGGTGTTTAACCAACCATTTTATATTATCCTTAACGTTGCTGTAGGTGGTAATCTTCCGGGTTCACCTAATAATGAAACTGTTTTTCCACAAACAATGCTTGTGGATTACGTTAGAGTATACCAATAATCAAAATAATTATTTGTTTCAATACCAATATTAGACTTTTTGAATAAAGAAGTCTAATATCTTTTATATTATTATTATCAAATAAAAGAAATAGAATTTAATACAATCATGAGTCCAAATCCAACTACAATAGATAGTAATAAGAACTTAATTCTTGATAATACTGTTTCCATGGAAATAGCAAACATAAATGGCGAACCATACTATAAAATAGCCAATAACGATGCTATGCGTCCTTTTTTTATGAGTATTGTAAGTGATTCCAATCATTGGATGTTTATTTCTAGTAATGGTGGACTTACAGCTGGAAGAAAAAATGCTGAATTTGCTCTTTTTCCTTATTATACCGATGATAAAATAACCGAATCGGCAGATATTACTGGAAGTAAATCTATTTTTCAAATTAAAAACAATGACCAAACATTGGTTTGGGAACCTTTTTCTGAACGATTTACTGATAAATATTTTATTACTAGAAACTTGTATAAAAACTTCTATGGTAATAAAATAATTTTTGAAGAAATAAACCAAGATTTACAATTAACCTATAGATGCTATTGGAATACAAGTAACAAATATGGCTTTGTAAAAAGATCTGAAATTATTAATAACTCTTCTAAAGATTGTTCAATTTCACTTTTAGATGGTATTCAAAATATTATGCCCTATGGCGTAAATAGTGATTTGCAAGCAACAACTAGTAATTTGGTAGATGCCTATAAAAGAAGTGAACTCGAACAAAATACTGGATTAGGAATTTTTGCTTTAAGCGCCATAATTGTAGATAAAGCCGAACCAAGCGAAGCATTAAAAGCAAATATTGTTTGGTCTTTAGGAATAGAAAATCCAATACATTTAGTTTCTTCTTTGCAACTTTCTAACTTTAGAAAAAAACAAAAAGTAGTTCCCGAAAAGGATATTAAAGGTGAAAAAGGAGCTTATTTTTTAAATTCCGAAATAATGCTAAATTCCAATTCCCAAAAAGATTGGATGTTTATTGCTAATGTAAATCAGGATCATTCGGATATTGTTCAAATTATTGAAACAATTAAAAACGAAAAAAATCTTGAAAAGGATATAAAAGAGGATGTTGAATTAGGAACTCAAAAACTAATTAAAATTAATGCTTCTTCGGATGGACTTCAAGCTACAGCAGATCATTTAAGAGATACAAGACATTTTGCAAATACTTTATTTAATATTATGCGTGGAGGAATATTTGATTTTAATTATCAAATAGAAAAACCTGATTTTATCAATTATCTAATAAAAGCAAATAAATTTGTTTACCAAAATCTTGAAAATAGTTTGCAACAACTACCCGAGTTTTTTTCTTTGCAAACGTTAAAAACTTTTGCAGATAAACAAAAAGATGTTGATTTTGAACGATTGTCATTAGAATATTTGCCCCTTAAATTCAGTAGACGTCACGGAGATCCTAGTCGCCCTTGGAATAAATTTTCAATCAATACACAAAGCGAAATTGATGGATCTAAAATTTTAGATTATCAAGGAAACTGGCGCGATATATTCCAAAACTGGGAAGCTTTAGCACATTCCTATCCAGAATTTATTGATAGTATGATTCATAAATTCTTAAATGCTTCTACATTTGATGGGTACAATCCATACAGGGTTACCAAAGATGGATTTGATTGGGAAACTATTGAGCCTGATAATCCTTGGTCGTACATTGGTTATTGGGGCGATCACCAAATTATCTATTTATTAAAGTTTCTTGAATTCATAGAAAAACACCAGCCAAATAAATTAGATACTTATTTTGAAAAGGAATGTTTTGTTTATGCAGCAGTTCCGTATACGATTAAATCGTATGATGAAATAGTAAAAAATTCCAAAGACACAGTTGGCTATAACCACAATTGGGAGTCCATTATTAAAGAAAGAAAACATGCCATTGGTGCCGATGGTGCCTTGTTAAATAGCAATGATAAAGAAATTTATCATGTAAATTTTATAGAAAAAATATTAGCTACCGTTTTGTCTAAAATGTCCAATTTTATTCCTGAAGGTGGAATTTGGATGAACACACAACGACCAGAATGGAACGATGCCAATAACGCTTTGGTGGGTAATGGTGTTTCTATGGTTACGCTTTATTACATGAGAAGATTTTTAATATTCTTCCAACAATTATTAGATAATTCTAATCTAGAAAACATTAAGATTTCTAACGAAATGGTAGAATTTTACCATGAAGTAAGACAATGTTTAGTTGAAAACAAACCTTTACTTGCAGGAAAAATAGACAATCAATCCCGAAGAAAAATATTAGATCGTTTAGGTAAAGCTGCTTCCGATTATCGTTATCAAGTTTATAATAGTGGCTTTTGGGGTAAAAAAAGAACCCATTCCATGGCGGGTTTGAAAACATTTACTCAAGTATGTTTGGATTTTATTGACCATTCTATCAATGCCAATAAAAGAGAAGACAATTTATTCCATGCCTATAATTTAATGACCATTAAAAACGATAACGAGATATCTATTTCTTATTTAAGTGAAATGTTAGAAGGTCAAGTTGCGGTGCTTAGCTCGGGATATTTAAATTCTAAAGATGCATTAGCCGTTTTAGACGCATTAAAAAATAGTAAATTATTTAGAGTAGATCAATACAGTTATTTGTTGTATCCAAATAAAGAATTATCTAAATTCTTAGAAAAAAACACTATTGCTAAAGAGGCAGTTGATAATTCCCAATTGTTAACCCATCTTATAACAAATAAGAATACACAAGTTGTTAAAATGGATTGCGATGGAAACTATCATTTTAATGGAAATTTCAATAACGCAAAAGATTTAAAAGTAGCATTAGAAGAATTAAAATATCAAAAAGAATACCAATCTTTAATTGAAAAAGAATCCGATAAGGTAATTGAAATTTTCGAAAATGTATTTAATCATAAAGCATTTACAGGTCGTTCAGGAACTTTTTATGGCTATGAAGGATTGGGATCTATCTATTGGCACATGGTATCCAAACTGCAATTAGCAGTGCAAGAATGTTGTTTCAAAGCTATTGAAGACAAAGAATCTCCTGAGGTAATTGGGCGTCTATTGGAACATTATTACGAAATAAATGCTGGAATTGGTGTGCACAAATCGCCAGCACTTTATGGTGCCTTTCCTACAGATCCGTATTCGCATACACCAGCAGGAAAAGGAGCACAACAGCCCGGGATGACAGGGCAAGTAAAAGAAGATATATTAAGTCGTTTTGGAGAATTAGGTGTTTCTGTAAAAAATGGTAATCTATTTTTTACTCCTTATTTATTACGAAAAGACGAATTTTTATCGGAATCGAAACAATTCCATTATGTGGATATTTATTTTAATACTAAATCTATCGATTTAGAAAAAAAATCTCTTGGGTTCACCTATTGCCAAATTCCGATTGTTTATAAAATAGGAAGCACTAATAGTATTGAAATTATATACAACAATTCAACTACTATAAAGTTGGAGGCATCTCATTTGGATAGTAAAATAAGCCAACAATTGTTTGGAAGAACAGGGGAAATTAACCAAATCATTGTACATCTTTTAGAAACTGAATTGAAATAATTTCGTTAACTAAAACAAATAAGATATTATAAAAATCAATGAAATCATGGTGTAAATATATTGTTCTATTAGGTTTACTATTTATTGTTTTTGGTTGTAAAGTAGCTAAAAAAAATAATAGTAGTGAATTGTTAAATGCAAAAGATATTTTGGGAAATCCAAACTATTTAGCAATGTGTTATGGTGGTTATAGAACCAGCACCAGGGAAACACAGCCAACAATTGTTCAAATTAAAGAGGATTTGAAAATTTTATCGGCAATAAATATTAAGTTAATTAGAACCTATAATGTTCATTTTGAAGAAGCTGCTAATTTATTAAAAGCCATTCAAGAATTAAAAAAAGAAGATCCCCATTTTGAAATGTATGTAATGCTTGGTGCTTGGATAGATTGTAAAAATGCTTGGACCGAAAAAACGCCAGATCACAATGCAGAAAGTGAACGAAATGCTAAAGAAATTGCAACAACTGTAACATTAGCAAATAAATATCCCGAAACAGTCAAAATAATAGCTGTAGGTAATGAAGCTATGGTGAAATGGGCAGAAAATTATTATGTGCATCCAAACGTAATTTTAAAATGGGTAAATTATTTGCAAAATTTAAAAAAACAAAATAAAATATCTAAAGATTTATGGATAACAAGTTCGGATGATTTTGCCTCTTGGGGTGGTGGAGATAAAAGTTATCAAACTACAGATTTAGAGGAGGTTATAAAAGCCGTAGATTGTGTTTCTATGCACACCTATCCCTTTCACGGAACTCATTATAATTCTGATTTTTGGAAAATTTCAAACAAGGAAATGTCGCTATCCGATAGTGAAAAAGTAGATGCAGTAATGGCTAGAGCCCAAGAATATGCTCAAACGCAATATAATAATGTAAAAAGCTATGTAAATAGAATCAGCCCAAACAAACCAATTCATATTGGGGAATCAGGTTGGGCATCCAGTTCGGATGGTCTGTATGGTTCAGAAGGATCCAAAGCTGCTGATGAATATAAACAAGGACTTTATTATAAAAGTATGCGGGACTGGACTGCAAAACAAGGAATAAGTTGTTTTTTCTTTGAAGCATTTGATGAAAATTGGAAAGACAAATTAAATAGCAATGGTTCAGAAAATCATTTTGGGCTTATTACTATTGAAGGAAAGGTAAAATATGCACTTTGGAATCAAATAGATTCAGGATCATTTAAGGAATTAAAAAGAGACGGAAATACCATTGAAAAAACTTTTTTAGGAAATGAGGAGTTGTTAAAAAAAACAGTTTTAATTCCTTTAAAATAAAATAGTAATGAAACAATTAAAATATATAATTTTCACTCTACTACTTTTAATTATGACTAATTGTAAAGTAAAGCAAAATGCCGCACAATTTGAAGTTTTTGAAACTGCTTCCAATGGAAATTCGTTGCAAAAAGTAACTAAATTTTTGGAGGTAAATAATCCTATTGAAGTTACTTTAAATGAGGAAGAAAAATTTCAAACAATTACTGGTTTCGGTGGTGCCTTTACCGAATCTTCTGCTTATTTATTAAGTAAATTGGGTAAAGAAAACCAAAAGAAAATAATGGAGGCCTATTTTAGTGAAAAAGGAGCCAATTATTCTTTGACTAGAACACACATCAATTCTTGCGATTTTTCTTTGAAACAATATGCTTATTCCATGGTGGATGGCGATAAAAATTTAGAGCATTTTTCTATTGAAGAGGATAAAAATAATAATTTAATTCCTATGATTTTGCAAGCTAAAGCCATTTCAAAAGAAGGTTTTAATATTATTGCATCCCCTTGGACTTCACCGCCTTGGATGAAAAACAATAAAAAATGGGTTGGAGGGAAACTCCTTCCAGAATATTATGATACTTGGGCATTGTACTTTTCAAAATACATCGACGCCTATAAAAAAGAAGGAATTGATATTTGGGGAGTAACCGTAGAAAATGAACCACACGGAAATGGGAATAATTGGGAAAGTATGCTTTATACACCTAAAGAAATGACTAATTTCGTTGAAAATCATTTAGGACCAAAATTGGAATCGGATGGAAAAGCTGCTGTAAAAATATTCGGTTACGATCAAAATCGAGCTGGCATAAAAGAATGGGTAGATGAAATGTATAAAGATAAAAAATCTTCAAAATACTATGCAGGAACTGCTATTCATTGGTATGAAAGTACCTACGAAGTATTTCCAGATGACTTGCAATATGCCCATAATAAAGCACCTAATAAATATTTAATTCAAACAGAAGCATGTGTAGATTCGGAAATTCCACATTGGAACGACGATGCTTGGTATTGGAGAAAGGAAGCCACCGATTGGGGTTGGGATTGGGCATCCGAAAAAGAAAAATATCTGCATCCAAAATACGCTCCAGTCAATCGATATGCCAATGATATTATTGGTTGTTTAAATAATTGGGTAGATGGTTGGGTAGATTGGAACATGGTATTAGATATTCACGGAGGACCCAATTGGTTTAAAAATTGGTGTGTTGCTCCAATCATTGTAGATACTGATAAAGATGAAGTTTACTTAACTCCTTTATATTATACAATGGCTCATTTTAGCAAATTCATCCGACCTGGAGCGGTTAAAATTGGTTGTAAATTAAAAGACGAAAGCGTTATTGCAACCGCTGTAAAAAATCCTGATGGTTCTAATATAGTGGTAGTTTTTAACCCGTCAGAGCAAATTCAAAATTTAGAAATTAATCTAAATAACAAAAAAATATCTATTTCAATTAATGCGAACGCATTACAAACTATAGTATTAAAACCTTAATATAATAAGTATAATTTAATTTTTTTAAATATGTCAAATAACAACAATAACCCAAAAGGATTGGTTTCTATGGGGCAAAAAATCGCCTTTGGATTAGGAATGTTAGCTAACCAAATGTTTCCTGCAGCTTTAGGTATTTTTATGGTTGTATTAGTCGAAAATTTAGGTATGCCTACTTGGATGTGGGGAATTACCTATTTTCTGCCAAGAATATTAGATGCGTTTATTGACCCAATTATGGGATTTATTTCAGATAATACTCGCTCTAGATGGGGAAGACGTAGACAATATGTTTTTATTGGGGCAATTATTATGGGAATTTCATTTATTATAATGTGGCAATTATATAGAAATAATGGGATTGATTATAATTTTTATTACTTTCTTATTTGGTCAATAATATTTTATTTGGGTCTGTCTATTTTTAGTGTTCCTTTTGTAGCAATGGGTTATGAAATGAGTGATGATTTTCACGAAAGAACCAGTATCATGGCTATATCTCAATGGATAGGACAGTGGGCATGGGTAATTGCACCATGGTTTTGGGTCATTATGTACGATCCAAAATGGTTTCCCAATGCAGATACAGCAACAAGAACCTTAGCGGTTTGGGTAGGTATATCTTGTATGATATTGGCTATAATTCCTGCTATTTTTATCAAAAGTAAATCAACAAAAGAGGAAACTAAATTTTCACCATTAACGTTTAGAACAATGGGAGGCAGTTTAAAAGAAATTTTTTCGAGTTTTATTGAAGCTTTTAAAAACAAGCCTTTCCGAAAATTATGTATTGCTACTTTCTTAATTTTCAATGCATTTAATACAGTTGCGGGTTTTACTTTTTTTATTGTTGTTTATTATCTTTTTAATGGAAACACTACAGATTCAGGTATCTGGCCAACACTTTTTGGATGTATAGGAGCTTTGTCTACTACTTTTATTGTAATTCCAATTGTGTCTTGGATGTCTAAAAAAATGGAAAAAAAGATGACATTTTTAGTCTGTCAAGGAATATCAATTTTGGGATATATTTTGCTCTGGTTTTTATTCATTCCCGGAAAACCTTACATGTTCATATTTGCATTACCTTTCTTTTCATTTGGAATTGGAAGTTTATTTACTTTGATGATGTCAATGACAGCAGATGTTTGTGATATGGATGAACTAACTTCTGGTAAAAGAAGAGAAGGAATATTTGGAGCTATTTACTGGTGGATGGTGAAATTTGGTTTTGCAATTGCCGGATTATTAACAGGTGTTATAATGTCTTGTGTAGATTTTCATCCTGGAGCAGCAACTCAAGTAGATGGGGCTATTTCGGGCTTGAGACTATTCTTCTCGGGTATTCCAATTTTAGGTACGTTGATTGGTATGTGGGTAATGCGAAATTATGACCTAACCGAAGTTAAAGCGAAAGAAATTAAAGAAGAGTTGCTGGCTAGAAAAGCACAAAAATCTAGTAAAAATTAAGACTTTCTTTTTCCAATTTAAAATTTATAAAAAATAACATAACAAATCTGAATATGAAAAATAGTACACTGTTTAAAATTGTTTTTTCTTTTTTACTGTTTTATCAATTCGGTTTAGCACAGGTTGACATTGTTTATTCCGATTTAGTTTGGTCGGATGAATTTAACACCAATGGAGCTGTAAATCCAACTAATTGGTTTCATCAAACACAATTGCCAGCAGGCGGAAGCTGGTTTAATAGTGAAGTACAACATTATACGGATCAATTAACCAATTCTTTTGTAGAATCCGGAATGTTAAACATAGTAGCAAAAAAAGAGACATATACTGATCAAGGAATTACCAAACAATATACTTCCGCACGGTTAAATTCTAAATTTGCTTTCAAATATGGTCGTGTAGATGTACGTGCAAAATTACCTTTAGACGCTGGTACTTGGCCTGCAATATGGATGTTGGGTAAAAATGTAAACGAACCAGGTGGTTATTTTGCTTCTAATTTTGGCACAACGGATTGGCCAGCTTGTGGTGAAATTGATATTATGGAACATGGAATTTTTGAAGGACAAAATATCAATTATATTCAGAGTACTTTACATACACCTTCCTCCTTTGGAGCTTCTGTTAATAATGGAGGTATTATAGCTTCCGATTTAGCAAACAGTTACCACATCTATTCCTTAAATTGGTCCCCCTATCAATTAACGTTTCTACTAGATGGAGTTCCTTATTACACTTATAATCCATCAGTTAAAAATGCTAGTACTTGGCCTTTCAATTTAGAACAATTTATTTTATTGAATGTTGCTCTTGGTGGAGTTGCTGGTACTGTACCTGATAGTTACAATCAAAGTTCAATGTTAGTAGACTACGTTCGAGTATATCAAAATACAGCCATTGACAATCAACCACCATTAAATTTTACGGCTTCCATAGGTGCTATTACAAGCACATCAGTAGAATTATTGTTAAATGCCACCGACAATTCAGGTACAATTGGGTATAATGTAGCTTACGGAAGTGTTTCTAACGGAATGGCAGGAGCTTCTGGAGTTCAAAAATCGCTTATAATTACTGGTCTTAATCCGAGTACCTATTATAGTTTTACTGTTACAGCAAATGATTTATCTGGTAATGCAGCTGCAAACAATCCGATTATTATTAGTGCAACAACTTTAGCAAATTCTACACTAATATGCTCAGGGACTTCTAATTTGGCGCAACAAGGAACTTTCTCAACAGGTTACAATTATGAATTTCAAACTAATGGAACCGACGTTAAAATCACTTATGGACTTTTAGATACTGATAAAGTAGGAGTAGTAGCAATATTATGGAAACAATCTCCTTTTACGCAAACTTATATGACAAATGTTTCTGGAAACATATTTACATCTACAATTACTGGACAAACTATTGGTTCTACTATTAATTATGCAGTAAAATTTGCTTATGCTGGTGGGTTATCGGTAACAAATTATTATTCTTATGTAGTAGGAAGTTCCTGCGCTTTACAATTAGATACTTTTTCCCAATTGAACCAAATTTCTTTTCCAAATCCCGTAACGAATATAATAAATATTACTTCCTCTATTAATATTGATAAGGTTGAATTATATGATATATTAGGTAATTTAGTAATAAAAAACGAAACAAATACTAATTCTATTGACGTTTCCAGTTTAACCTCGGGAATCTATCTTATTTCAGTTTATTCAGGAAATGAAAGAATCGTCAAAAAAATTAGTATTCAATAAATGAACAATTTTAGCACATTTTTCATGTTTTTTAGGTGCAAATAATTCTTAATTATTTGATTGGTAATTATAGAAAACACTTTTATTGGTTTATTATTCATAATATCTGCTCTTTTTTAGTGTTTATTGTGTAAAAAGTGTTAAAATTTCATTTTGTATTTGGATATTAAGAAATTATTAAGTTATATTTGGAAATAATTTAATCAAAATTAACAGTCGCCTATCGAAAAAAATTACTTTTAGAAAAAATATTTAGATTTTTTAACACAATACTAAAAGGTAATTTTATGGCTACTATTCAAATTCCAGATGCTTTATTGGTAAAAAATTATATAGCTGGCGATGAAAACGCTTTGTCTATATTAATTAAAAAACATCAGTCTAAAATTTATGGTTTTATATATTCCAAAATGCCAGATCGTGATGTTGCCGACGACATTTTTCAAGATACTTTTATCAAAGTAATTAAAACTTTGAAATCAAATTCCTATAATGAAGAAGGTAAATTCTTGCCTTGGGTAATGCGAATTTCTCATAATCTTATTGTAGATCATTTTCGTAAAAATAAAAAAATGCCAATGCTTCGTGAAACAGATGAGTTTTCGGTATTTTCTATACTAACGGATTCTTCTTTAAATGTAGAGGGAAGAATTATAACCGATGCTATTGAAAAAGATTTGCAAAAATTAATTTTAGAACTTCCAGACGATCAAAAAGAAGTACTACTTATGCGAATTTATCAAGACTTAAGCTTTAATGAAATAGCGGAACTTACTGGAGTTAGTATCAATACTGCTCTTGGCAGAATGCGCTATGCTTTAATGAACTTGAGAAAAATTATCGAAAAAAATAATATTATTTTAACTAATTAAACAATAATCTCTTTGCTATAGCGTTATATAATACATATATAAATTTAAATTAATCTATGGCAAAAATTTACTCTAAAAAAGCATTAGCAAACACCAAAATGACACCTAAAAAAGAAACAATTAATTTCATTATTAATTACTCAAGAGCTTTAAGTATCATGAAAATTGGAAACCGAAACTTCGAAATCATTGCTAATTAATTAATATCCCGATAAATTTATCGGGATATTTTTTTTTCGTATTCTTTTAAAACACTTTTTCTTCCAATTGTTTTAGTAATAATATCTTTTTCTAAATTCCAGCCTCTAGCTTGTGAATATTCACGGCCATACCAGATGATTTGTAAATGTAAATCGTTCCATAATTCTCTTGGAAATATTGCTTTGGCATCCTTTTCGGTTTGAATTACATTTTTTCCAGAAGTTAAATTCCAGCGGTACATTAATCGGTGAATATGAGTGTCCACGGGAAATGCAGGCACACCAAACGCCTGACTCATCACTACACTTGCTGTTTTGTGTCCTACTGCCGGGAGAGCTTCCAGTGCTTCAAAACTCTGAGGAACTTCTCCATTATATTTATCTAATAAGATATGGGATAAGCCATGAATTCCTTTCGATTTCATTGGTGATAAACCACACGGACGAATAATTTCTTTAATTTCTTCCACACTCATTTTTATCATATCTCTAGGGTTATCAGCTTTAGAAAACAATAAAGGCGTAATTTGATTTACGCGAACATCGGTGCATTGTGCCGAAAGGAGTACTGCAATAAGTAAAGTATAGGCATCCTTATGTTCTAAAGGAATTGGTATTGTTGGATATAATTCTTTTAACGTATTTATAACAAACGTTGCACGTTCTTTTTTGGTCATTATTTACTAAATTTGAAATGTAAAATAAGGCAATTTCAATGTCAATTGCAATATCAATAACAATTTTAAAAAATAGAATTTTATTTTAATAAAAGTGTAGTATTATGACTACTTTAAAAAAAGGAGATAAAGCACCAAGCTTTACAGGTAAAGATCAAGATGGAAACCAACATTCATTATTAGATTATAAAGGAAAAAAACTAGTAGTTTTTTTCTATCCAAAGGCAAATACGCCAGGTTGCACTGCTGAAGCGTGTGACTTAAGAGATAATTTTGATCGTTTTCAAGCTAACAATTATGCTTTATTAGGAGTAAGTGCTGATGCCGAAAAAGCACAATTCAAATTTAAAGAAAAATATAATTTCCCTTTCCCATTAATAGCAGATGAAGATAAATCTGTTATTCAAGCATTTGGAGTTTGGGGTCCTAAAAAATTCATGGGAAAAGAGTACGACGGCATTCACAGAACCACTTTTGTTATTGATGAAAACGGTATTATTGAAGACGTTATTTCTGAAGTTAAAACTAAAGCTCATGCTCAACAAATATTAGGATAGTGTCATAAATTATTGATCTATAATTTTTCTAAAACAATTCTTTTATTAAAAGCATTATTTTTTTTAAAATCACTTGGAGTCATGCCTGTAATTTTTTTAAATTGGGTTGATAAATGTGCTACACTACTATAATTTAAAATATGCATAATCTCATTTAGAGTTAGTTCATCATATAGAATTAGTTCTTTCACTTTTTCAATTTTATGAAGTACAATATAATGTTGAATTGTAATCCCGTTAACTTCTTTAAATAAATTGGATAAATAGGTATAATTGTGATTTAATTTTTTACTTAAAAAAACTGAAATTTTTATTCTAGGAATTTCTTCCTTGCAGTGAATCATGTCCACTAGCATGTTTTTTATTCGTTCAACTATTATGGATTTTTTTTCATCCATTAATTCTAAACCAGATTGAAGGAGTATTTTTTTTAACTCTTCTATTTTTTCATCGGTTAATTCATTATTTTCAATATCAACTTCACCTAAGTCAATATATTTATAGCATATACCTAAATTTTTTAAGGCATCTTTCACTACTAATTTACAACGAAGAGAAACCATAGATTTAATATGTATTTTCATACCTACTTTTTTGTTTTTATATAAAATCGAACAAAATTTAATAACTATGTTTATAATAGCCATTTCTTAGTAGGTAGTATAATTCAAAATTTCAACCTTGTCATCGGGGAATAACATAATCAGTTCAAAATTTTACTATTTGCTTTAATAAAGAATTACATTTTCAAAGTCAATAGGTTATTTAAAGTAAATAAAAATAATAAATAAAAATTAATTAAAAAGTTGTCTAAACTTTTGGGTGCAGTTTAATTTTTCAATAGAGGAATAAATCTATTATTTATTGACTGCTTCTAAAACCCTATTCGGATCATAGCCAAACAAACGATGTTGTTTAATCAGTTCAGCAGTTCCCTTTGGCAATAATCTCTCCCAACCTGGAATTCCTGTAGTAATCATTTTTAAAACTTCTCTAGAGAATATTTTCAAATTTTCTTCATCGTATTCAGTTACATCAATTACTTTGCCGTTGTAAGCAAAGAACTTATATAACTCTTTCATTCGAGGATGAACTTTTAGATTTTGTGAAGTAATTATTTCGCCATCTTCTATCATCGGATAGAGATAAACTTTTAAATCGCGATAGAATAATTTTCCGAAAGCTTCCAATATTCCACCACTTAAATGACGGTAGTATTTTTCATCAAAAATGTCCACTAAATTATTTACTCCCATCACTAATCCCATACGAGCTTTAGTATAGCTTGAGAAATATTCTACCACTTTATAATATTCTTGAAAATTCGAAATCATTACGGTTTGGCCAAGAGAGCAAAGTAATTCGGCACGATCCATAAAATCTCGCTCGTCAATTTCTCCTTCTGAACGAAGATTGGATAGTGTTATTTCAAATATTACAAAGGTATTTTCTTTTTCAACTTTATTTTCTTTTACAAACATTTCCAAAGAACGATCAAGCATGTCCATATTTACTTTAGTAACCGGACGGAAACTTCCTCTTAATGCCAAGATGTTTTTTTTGTATAAAACGGCAGCAGGCAAAATGTTATGCCCATTTGGACTAAACATTACGGCATCGGTCATGCCATTTTTTACCAATTGTAAACTCATTAACCTATTGTCTACATTAGCAAAACGGGGGCCAGAAAAGTTAATTGTGTCAATCTCTAATTGATCTTTATCTAGGTGATCGTAAAGATATCGTAGCAATTTTTTTGGATCATTGTATTTATAAAACGCTCCATATATTAGGTTAACTCCTAGAATACCAAGGGTTTCTTGTTGTAATCGGGCATCAGTTTCTTTAAATCTTATGTGCAGAATAATTTCATTATAATCTTCATCCGGTTCGATTTGGTATTTTATTCCAACCCAGCCATGTCCTTTAAATTGTTTGGCGAAGTCAATGGTTGCAACAGTATTAGCATAACTAAAAAACATTTTGTTGGGATGTTTTGTTCTATCCAATCGTTTTTCAATTAAATCTACCTCATGAGAAAGCATTTTGGTTAAACGACTTTCGGTTACATAACGCCCGTCTTCTTCAATACCATAAATGGCATCACTGAAGTCTTTGTCATAAGCCGACATTGCTTTAGCAATAGTTCCAGACGAACCTCCCGATCTAAAAAAATGACGAACAGTTTCTTGACCTGCGCCAATTTCGGCAAATGTGCCATAGATGTTTTCGTTCAAATTAATTCGTAATGCTTTATCTTTAATAGATGGAATTTGCTCTATTACTTTATCACCTTTTAATTTTATGTCTAATCCTGAATTTCCCATAATCATTTATATACATTGCAAAGTTAGTAAAATTGATGCTTTATAAAACGATAATTAATGCTATTTTTGTATTAAATTAAGTAACCATTAACTTTATCAAATTACTTACCCAAATTAATAAATGATGAAGATTTATTTTTTAGGAACTGGAACTTCTCAAGGTATTCCCGTAATAGGGAGTAATCACTCCGTTTGCCTTAGCGATAACCTTAAAGATAAGCGTTTGCGAGTTTCTGTATGGATACATACCGAAGATACTTCTATAGTTATTGATTGTGGTCCCGATTTTAGACAACAAATGCTTGCCTGCAAATGTAAAAAGATAGATGCCATTTTATTTACCCACGAACATGCCGATCATACCGCAGGTATTGATGATATAAGACCTTTTAATTTCAAACAAGGAAAAATTCCTATTTATGCCCATTCGAGGGTATTAGAAAATTTAAAAAATCGTTTTAATTATGTTTTTGTAACAGAAAATAGATATCCTGGAGCACCTTCGGTAGATGCAAAAGAAGTAGTAAATAACGTTCCGTTTAAAATTGGAGATATTAAGGTAATTCCTATTAATGCTTATCATGCCAATCTTCAAGTTTTTGGATATAGAATGGATAATTTTGCCTATTTAACCGATGTAAAAACCATAGAACCTGAAGAAATTGAAAAAATTAAAAGGGTAGAGGTATTGGTTATTAATGCATTAAGAGAAGAACCACACCATTCGCACTTTAGTTTGCAAGATGCTTTAGATTTTGTAGCTTTGGTGCAACCCAAAAAAACCTACTTAACCCATATTAGTCATTTATTAGGCTTTCATGATTTAGTAGAAAAAAAATTGCCAAAAAATGTTTTTTTGGCTTATGATAATTTACAAATATCTATTTAGAATGAAAAGACAATTATATCTTTACTTATTTATAGTAACGGCTTTAGTCACTGCTTTTACGTATATGTACTTTAGTAAAGAACTTGCGTTCGAAAAGAAAAAGAACGAAAGTGAATTGAAATATTTGAAAGACAGCATTACTGGTATTTCCAATAAATTACTAGATGCCGATCATTTTTCATTAGAAAATAACGATTTTGCCAAAGAGTATTTTGCTAATTATGATATTCAAAAATTGATTCCTCAAATAAAAGAAGCACTTTTAACATACAATGACGATCCAAAAGGAAATGTCTATACAGGTCAAGAAAAACTTGGCGAACAAAAATTCATTATCAATAAAATTAAAATACTAAACCACCGATGGATCATTGCTGATTATAGTGATGGCATATATTGGGGAGATGTAGTATTGAAATATTTTGTAGAAAAAGACGGAAAAATAACCTTTCAAATAATGGATACTTTTATTTACCCCAAACAAGAATACTAAACCGAATAAAATTTTAATCCCCATAAAATTTTAAAACTTATGAAAAACCTACTATTATCTATTGCATTATTTTCTACTTTGATTTCTTGCAAATTTTACGAAACGGAATCATATCCTGTTGAAAAGCCTCATAAAGACTCCACTATTGTGGATGTTGATAAGGACAAAAATGGTTGTTTAGCTTCGGCTGGATATACATGGTCTAAACTAAATCAAGAATGTGTTAAAGCCTTTACCGGAATCCAATTAAATCCTGCAGATAATGCTTCTACCGAAGATGAAACTTTGTGTGCCTATGTTTTGTTTAATGAAAATGCCAATAAAGCAGAAATATTTTTACCAGATGATAAGTCTTTTATCGTCACTAAAAGTGGTCTAAGCAAATCATGGATTTACAACGATTACCAGCTAATTGCTCATAATGGCTATGAACTAAAAAAAGCAGGAGTGCTTATTTTTTCTGGCGATGGAGAAATAGGGAATAAAGTTTCTGGGTCGGATAATCCGGATGGTCAGGAATAATATATAAAGTCTTATAAAAAAATAGTTTCCTAATTATAATAAGGAGACTATTTTTTTTTTAGTGTTGTAACCAATTCTTAAAATCATAAAAATTTTGTGGTGCAACACCATGACCAATTGAATATTCTTTATATACCACTTCAATCCCTAATTGCGTTAAAGCAGGTGCTGCCTTTCTTGCCCAATCTACAGGAACCACTTGATCTACGGTGCCATGGGAAGCAAATATTTTTAAATGACTAAAATCATTTTTCTCAAAATTTGGTGTTGCCATTTCCGTATTCAAATAACCACTCATTGCAACTACTCTTTGAATTTTTTCTGGATAAGAAAGTGCAATAGCATAACTCAAAATCGTACCTTGACTAAATCCAATTAAAGTTACTTTAGTAGCATCTATAGGATAATTAGCCACCAATTCATCAATAAAATTAGCAATTAAATCTCTAGATTCTTGTGCTTGCGGAATGTCGGAAAATTTATTTTCATCGGCATCAAAATTAATAGCATACCAAGCATAACTTCCATAGCCCAATTCATAAGGTGCTCGAACCGATATCACATAATATTCTTCTGGAAGTTCGGATGCGAAAGAAAACAAATCTTCTTCGTTGCTGCCATAGCCATGTAATAATAACAATAAAGAATTTTTGTCTAATTTTATTTTGGGTTCCCGAACTAAATGGTGTAAAGTCATATATATAAGTTAAAAATTACTAAACCATTTTTGAAACCATTTCCCCAATAATGGCATTGGAATTGTTTCGCCTTTAGCAGCAGAAAAAATTCCGTAAATTGTTAATACCGATATGAAAATCCACATTGGTGCAGCAACCATAATACTTTCAAAATAACTAATGGAAACTCCCAAAGTAATGAAGGTTAATGTTAATCCCAATCCTTGACGGATGTGAAACGAAGCAAAAGGGTTTTTCTTTTCAGAATTCATTGATAAAGCAATTAATACTCCAACAATTAAAATGTAACTCGTTATTGCTGCTGATTTTCCTTCGTCTATAGTTTTTGGATCCATTAGGATAAGATTAATTTTTGGTTGTTATAAATTCCAATTACTTTTCCTTTCATTTTAGTTCCAAGAAAAGCCGAATTTTTAGATTTTGAAAGTATGTTTTCTTTTGAAAACATACTTTCGTTTTCGGTAGTAAATAGGGTTATGTTTGCCGTTTTTCCTTCTGCAATTTCGGAATGTTCTATTTTAAAAACAGATTTAGCATTGGTTAATTTTGCTACAATAGTTTCTAATGGTAGTAAGGTTAATAAGGCTCCAAAAGCACTTTCCAAGCCTATTGTGCCATTTTTAGCACCTTCAAATTCCATTTTTTTGTGCTCAATATCCATAGGATTATGATCTGAAGTAATTAAGTCAATGGTGTTGTCGGTTACTCCTGTAAGTAGGGCAACTCTATCAACATCCGTTCTTAAAGGTGGAGCAACTTTATATCGGGTATCAAAACCGTCTAGTTTTTCATCGGTTAAAACCAAATTATGCACCGTAACACTACAAGTAACTTGCAATCCTTTGGCTTTTGCCTCCCGAATTAATTCTACCGATTTGGCAGTAGAAATAGTTGGAATGTGTAATTTTCCTCCAGTATATTCCAATAAAAATAAGTTTCTAGCCACAATTACTTCTTCGGCAAGATTCGGAATTCCTTTTAATCCCAATCGAGTAGAAACCACACCCTCATTAACCACACCGCTTCCTTTTATCTTTTCGTCTTGGCAAAATGTAATTAACAATCCGTCAAAATCCTGAACGTATTGCAAACCAATTTTTAACAAATTAGCATTGGATAAACTCTTTCCATAATCACCAAAAGCAATTGCTCCAGCATTTTTCATATCAAATAATTCGGCTAAATCGTTTCCTTCGCTATTTTTGGTTAACGCTCCAATAGGGAATAAGTCGGTTGCAGTAGATGCTGCTTTTTGTTTTACAAATTGAATCTGTGATTGGTTATCTAAAATTGGAAAACTATTAGGTTGTAAAGCTATTGCAGTAAAACCACTTTTGGCTGCAACTAGTAATCCGTTTGCAATTGTTTCTCGATCTTCATATCCTGGCTCACCTAAAGAAACACTGCTGTCCATCCATCCTTGAGAAAGATGTAAATCGGGGTGGGTTATTTCTTCATAATCAGATTCTTTAGCCAGATTTTTGCCAATTTTTTCTAAAATTCCTTCATTAATTTTCACATCAACTACTTGTTTATGAAATGGGCTTTTTTTGTCAATAATCTTTGCTTCTCGGATTATAATTTTCATAGCTTTTATTTTATAAGATCCTTAATTCTTATGAGTTAAAAATCATTTTACCAATTTTTGAATTAAAATTTCTAGTGCTACAAATAATAAGGTTAGTAGCAGAAACCATTTCCAAATTTGATTATCAGCTCGATTGGCTTGCAGCGTATCAAAAATAGAATTCACATTGCTTATTTCTTTAAAATCACTAACTGCTCCTGGGTTGGCATTTGCTAAATTACTTTCAGTACGATTGTAATTAAAACTAATGTTATCAATTAGTTGATTGGTATTAAATACACCAAAGTTGCCTGCTATTTTCGGATTATCGTTGCAGGTTATTTTTACTTTATTATTTAATATTTGTTGCATCGGAATAAAACTTTCTTGGTCGTTTTTAACGGTTACAATTTCGTCTTTTCCTATTTTTGTTTCCACCACAAAAGGTTTGTTTTCGCTAATAATCAAGGCTGTTATCCCTGCTTTTTGGGCATTTTGTCCCATATTATAAAATGCAGGAACAATTATAGGAGAATTCTGAAAATTACTATTGTTGGTATTGATTGGCGCTGCAAAAACATAAACACTTGCAATGCCATTTTGAATTGCACTTAAGAATGCCGATTGGTCGCTATATCCTAAAACCATTGGTGCTGAGTTGCTAATTTCAAAAGAAACTTTAGTTTTTGGATATTGAAAATTAGTTACTTTTTTTTCGAAAACACTACTAAATAAAGGATGACTGAAATTGATTTTGGTAATCATTTTCTCATCAGAACCAAGCGCTTTGTATTGAATACCCCCAATAGTTGCAAGAAAGCCATTCATATTAGTTAACGAACATTCTGCACTAGGAATAACCACCACATTTCCACCTTTTTCTACAAAAGATTTTAAAGTAGTTTGTAAGGCTTGCGGAATTTCTTTCAACTCATTTATGACAATAGCATCTTGTTTGTCCAACAAATTATAATCTAAAGATTGCAGCGAATAATTAGAATAATTAAATTCGGATGCCGTGTAAATTCGGCTTAAGAACCCACTTTTTTCGGGATCACCAATACTAATTACGTTGCTTTTTTGAGGTTTAGAAAGACTAAAATAATAGGTGTTATCGTATTCTAGACTATTATCCGAAATAGAAACATATCCATGAAAATCTTCTTTTGGAATAGTGAAATTGATGACTTTACTTTTTGTTTCAAAATTCACTAAGGTCTTAGCAATTAGTTTGTTTTTGTTGTATAATGCAATAGGAATGTCTTTAAAATCATCGCCGTAAGCATCTATTTTTACCCCAATTTCATAGAAATTATTCATGGTTTGGTTAATGAAAACGCTATCAATTGCAATATTATTAGTTTTTTCGGCTTCGGGAAGAATGAAATATAGATTTTCATCCTCGGTACTTTTCTTTACTTCATTTGGTTGTAGACCAACAGCATCGGTAATCACAACAATGTCTTTTCGGAATGCCGATTTATGGGCTTTAATTTTTGCTAAAAGTTGCTCCAATTGAAAAGGGGAGGCACTGTATTTTAAATTTTGTAATTCCTTTTGAATCGATTTGATATCGGTATTCCAATAATTATCCGAGCAGCTGATTAAAGAAAAATTGGCATTTTCGGGAGTGTGTTCTAGTAAATCCTGTACTGCACGTTTTAGCAATTCCCCTTTTTGTCCTTTGGCCTGCATGCTAAAAGAATTATCGAGAACAATATACAATTCATTGGTAGCATCTTTATGGTCTTTGGCTTTAAAGAAAGGCTTAGCAAAGGCAATAATTAAAAATGCTAACAAGAGTATTCGTGTGGCTAGCAATAAATATTTTTTTAATTTAGAACTTTTTCGGGTTTGAAGTGCAAGTTCTTTTAGGAATTTTACATTGGTGAAATATTCCGTTTTGAATTTTCGCAATTGAAAAAGATGCACCAATATTGGAATTACCAATAAGAAAAGAAAATATAGAATTTCTGGATGTTGGAACTGCATTTTTATTTTAGTTTGTCAAAAGTAATAAAAAGTTTAAAGGTTTTAAAGTTTAAAGGTTTAAAATTTGATAAAACTGTAGTTGGAACTCAATTTGGATTCCAACTTTGTCTTAAGGAAAATACTGCGCATAAAAAAACCTTCCACAACAGAAGGTTTAATATATTTATGCAAAGACTGAACACTGAACACGAATCACTTAAAAACTATTTCTTCTTCTTAGCGTCTCTCTTACGTTCAACTCCACGGTTACGAGATTCGGTTTTTCTAGGTTTTGTTTTAGCAGGACCACCAAGATTAACTTTCTGATTTTTCTTAGATTTTTCGTGAAATGCTTCTCCACCTTCTTTTTTAACTCGTTTTAAAAGTTGTTTTACTTTCTTCTTATCATTTTCAAATTCTAATAATCTTACGGCAACTTCTACACCTTCTGGGAAATTTAAAAAAACGATTTCTTTTTCCATTAAAACTTCGGCTTCAATTTGAATTTCTTCCTCACTCGGACTAATAAAACTAATTGCTGTTCCTGATTTGTCTGCACGTCCCGTTCTACCAATACGGTGAATGTATTGTTCCGGAATTTCGGTAAACTCAAAGTTGATAACGTGAGTAACATCTGAAATGTCCAATCCACGCGCCATTACATCTGTAGTTACAATTCCTCGCAATTCGCCTGCTTGAAACGAAGCCATCGTATTTAAACGGTAATTCTGCGATTTATTAGAATGGATTACTCCAAATTGTTCAGGATACTTATCTTCAATGCTGTTAGCAATTAAATCAACGGTTTTTTTATTATTTGCAAAAATTAAAACACGAGAAGTACTTTCATCAGTTGCTAAAATATGATTTAACAGATTTATTTTAGTTAAAAAATTGGGAGTGTAGTAACCCAATTGTTCAATTTTTTCTAAAGGAGTTCCCGATGGGGCCAAAGTAATTTCTTCGGGAAGCTCAAAATATTCGTCCAAAAGTGCATCTACATCATCTGTCATAGTTGCCGAGAATAATATATTTTGGCGTTTGTTACTCATCATCGTTAATAACGAAGTCACTTGGTAACGGAAACCTAAATTAAGGATTTCATCAAATTCGTCAATTACTAATTTTTGAAGTGAGTCAAATCGAACCACATTATCCAAGGCTAAATCCATTGTTCTACCTGGAGTACCAACAAGAATATCCACCCCTTGATAAACTGCTTTCTTTTGGGTGTTGATGTTTACTCCACCATAAATGCCTAGAGTTCTAACCGACATGTATTTGGTTAAACTTTCAATAACATCTACAATTTGAACTACTAATTCTCTTGTTGGTACTAAAATTACCAAACGAGCCGAATCGGTGTGAACGAATTTCCATTGTTTTAAAAGAGGTAATAAGTACGCTAAAGTCTTACCAGTACCGGTTTGTGCTATTCCCATTACATCACGCCCCGACATAATAGTAGAAAAGGATTTCTCCTGAATTGGGGTTGGTGTTGTTAGCCCTAATTCGTCGATTGCTTTTTGTAAAGATTTAGGAAGGTTGAATTGCTCAAAAGTACTCATTGCGTATTATTTTTTGCAAAGGTAGGGAATTCTTTTTTGGGTTGTAAAGGAGAAGCCGTTTCAATAAATAGTTGAAACGGCTTCTTTATTATTTGATAGTAAAAAATATTATTTACAAGGCTTGTAGATTGCACCAGTTGCAAAATCAATAATAATTCCTGGAGTAAAGAAAAAGATGTCAGCAATTAATGCTCCAACTCTAATAGAACGAGATGGTTTGCCTGCCTCAGGTCTAGTTTTTTGACAATCACTTACTTGTCCTCCAAATACAGTTGCGCAAGAACTTAACGAAGCAACTATTAGTAATGTTGCAGTAAATTTAATAATACTTTTTTTCATGATTTTTGATATTTATTGTTAAACAATCACAGTTTGGTTTGCAATTGTTTTGCTAAAATAACTAATAAAATTGATTTCTCAAATAATTTTTTTTTAATTTTTTCACCTAAATGCCAATATTTCTATCATAAACATCATTTTTTGTTAAATGTTTTAATTTTTCGCAGTAGTAAAATTAATTTAAGTTTCCAATCGTTGTAAGCAATTCCAATAAGCAAAGTGGTTCCTGCAAGATTTAGAACATATAATCCTAATGATTTATAGAAAACCCCTCCAATAATCCCTCCAAAGAAGAAAAAACTAATGATAGTTAATCGCAATTTGATAGAAGAATGTAATCTGTTTTTTTGTTCGGGTTGTTTGTGAAAAAATAATTGCGATAATTCAATTCCTAAATCAGTGAAGAGCCCTGTCAAATGAGTAGTTCTAACGGTTGCTTTAGAAATTGAAGTTACTAAAGAATTTTGAAGTCCCATGGCAAAAAGTAACGAAATGGCTATTAAATTGGGATTATCAATAATAAGAAATTTTCCAAATAGTGCTACTGAAAACAAAATAAGACTTTCTATAATTGCGGGTATTACGTATATGTAATTGGCATTTTTTATGGAAATTAATTCTACTAAAAAATTAGAAACAAACGATCCTAAAAAAAAGAAAAATATAAAAAGGAAATAAATAAATCCTTGCCAAAAATGCAACTTAAAGACTTCGTCCACAAAAAAGGCGAAATGTCCTGTTACATTTGTGGTTAATCGTTGTACCGCTAAGAATCCAGCTACATTAACAATTCCAGCAACAAACGACAATAAAGAAGCAATTCTTAGATTGTGTTTTAGGGTTCGGGTTTTGCCTAGATGTTTAAACATAATTTAATTACTGGTAGGGTACAACAGAAGGTTGACCAATTTGAAAATCGTGGTATTCTATATTGGAATTTTGAAAAGCATTGGTTTTAATAATGTTGCTTCCGTCAATAGGTAAGGAAGGGTAGTACGAAAAGGATATTTGAAAACTACTAAATACTAAATAACTGTTATTTATTAATACTCCAACTCCAATTTGGGAATACATTTTATTATTGAAAAAGGTATAATCTCCTTGGTCTAAAAATCCAAAAGTGAAATTCATAAACGGACTAAAGTTAAAACCATACCATTTTTTTTGGTTATACGATTGGGTTTGAAATGTGGTTAAGAATTTTTTGGTTCCAATAAGTTGCGAATTATTAAAACCTGGTATACCATTAACATCAATTAAATTTAATCGGTCTTGAGTAGTGTTTAAACGGTTGGTTCCTATAACTAAAACAGGTTTGATAAATTGTCGGAATTTCCAAGAGCCAATTCGAAATAAGTTAGTGAAATAATTTGCTTCAAATTTATAAATACTCTGTTCAGAATTTTTACCATTAAAGAAACTGCCCATTTCAATATTTCCTTGTATATAGCCATAATCAAAATAATTGCCATAAGAAAATCGTCCTCCAAAATAGGCTCTATTTGCGCCATTTTTATTTTCAACTCCACTAGTAACCGAAAACACCTTCCCGTAAGGGATGTCTTCAATAATTCCAAAACGGAAAAGGTATTTATCTTGATAAAACTTTTGACTCGATATTCCAATAGTTGCCAAAACCGATTTGGAAGAGTTGTTGTACTGAATAGGATCATAAGTAATGCTAGGTTTTTCTAGATAGTCGGTATTGGTTAATCCAGTGCTAAAGACTAGGTGGGTAGTTCTGCCAAATTCGGTTTGATTTCCAAATATATTGAAGGCATGTGCTGCCCAAGCCGAGTACGTTTTTATTTTGAAATTTTGTGGCGCAATAATTGCATTGGCATTGGTCATTATTTGAGTATGAACATTATAATCATAATGTATTCCTCCAGCCCAATGTGTTAAAGTGGAATAAAATGGACGATCTATTTTTACCGTTTTATAAGTATTGTTGTATAAATCGACTTTAGATGAAACTGAAGTATTTATAAAAGTATTTTTAAAATTTGGGATAGTATATTTTCCATCGTATCCAAAGTTATTGGTGGTGCTATTGTTAAAACTTTTAATGTAATTCAGTTCCAATTCATGACCTAAACCAAAGAAATTACGTTCGGTTAAATCTAAATTGGCTTTAGCACTTGAAAATGCTCCAGTAGGAATACCACTCCAAGTGTCTAAAACTCGAATAGAAACATCTACCGAATCAGCACAATTAGCAATTGGAATTGGCTTTATTATTACGCTGCTAATGTAGCGCTGACTTCTAATAATCCTTTCAGATTCTTTTACAATTAGCGAATCTAGTTCTTCATTTTTTTTGAAAAGTAATAAATTTCGAATCGTCCAATTTTTGGTTTTTAAATGTAACGAGTTGCCATAACGTTCCATTTTATACTTAGGTATTTGCTGTTCATTTTCTGCCGAAAAACCAAAAGGATCTAAAGTTTCAATGTTGATGTTTCTAATTATTTTGCAATTGTATTTATTAAAAGAAACTTGAAGTGAATTAATTGCTTTTTGTCTTTTCTTTTTATTTACACGTGGCGTTTCCTTATTTCGAAACATTATTTTATGTAGGAATTTGAAGAATTTTTTATCTTGAGAAAATTCATCTATTTTTTTATAAACACTGTCCGATTTAGTAGGCACAGTTTTTTGAGCCATCATTATAGAAAAACTACATAGAAAAACTACTAAATAAATATAAATTCGCAATGCAATTATTTTAATCTATAAAGGTATTGTTTTCATTAATGAAATGCTATAGGTTTAACAAAACAAAAAAAAATCCCCAACTGCTTTCACAATTGAGGAATATTTTTTTAACGAAACCTGAAACTCGAAACATTTCAACTAAGACTTCTGCTCTTTATTAAAATAAACCAGATAGTAATACATTTGTTTTTCTTCATCCCAACCTTTTTCTACAAATTTTTCGGCACTTTCAGGGTTGATGAAATCTAATTTTATTTGGATATGGGTATCTAAATTAATTACATTTTTAATTGTTTTTCTTACATCCGAAACTGCTGCATTAGCAATAGGGAAGGAGGTAACATCATCAATACTGTATTTTTCACCTCGATCAGCTTTATAACTTTTAAACTCCGGAATTAAATCGGGGTTTTCCATAACATCATTCAAGAAAGCAGTTTCTTCAAAATTGTCGTTTTTGGCAAAATGATTTACCGCACGGTTCATAAACATTACTTCTTGCTTTTTATCTTCGGCAGGAAAAACGACTTCTTTAGCAAATTCTTGACAGAATTTTAAGTATTTCTTAGTCATGAAATTTTCATCCTGAAACGCATCTACCGAAAGAAAATGCTCCAGCCAATAACGAGCATCGTATCTGTTGCTATCAATAGTTAGAATTTTATAGCCTTCTTCTTTTTTATGATTGAAAATCAAACAGCCTTTATCTAATTTATTCAAATTGATTCCTTCTTGAAGCACCATTTCTAGGTTACTTTCTTTTTCTTCAAATTGAAGGAAATCGGTGCGCAACTCACTTTTAAAAACTCCAATAGCATCTACTACATTATTGTCAATAGAAACATTAGTTAAGTAAGTTATATAAACTTCTCCATTTTTTATGTGTGGATGGTTGGATTGCTCAAAAAGGTGTTGGGTGATTTTTTTAGATATCTCGTGCACCGAACTAGGATTGGTGAAAATCTCGGTCGCTAATTTGAACATTTCGTTGTATTCTAAATCTACTTCGTGAGCAAATTGGAAGTAATTTTCTTCTTTTTCACGAAACGATTTAAAGAAATATTCTTTTAATATTGGAACAATTTCATCGTTTAAACCATATTGGTTTTCTGATAAGAAAATGGCTTCATTGCGGCTTTTATTTCCAACTCTATGGATGGATAACGATTCGATGTGTGTATTGAATAGGTTGATCATTGTTTTTGTTTTAGAATAAAGAGCATAGAATATAGAACAGAGATTGCTCTAGATATTCCAATGCTTCTTTATGTTTTTAGGAAGTCTTTTTTCTTTTTTCTATTCTCTATATTCTTGAAGAATCAATTCCAATTCTCCTCAAATCCGTAATCTTCAAAACTATCGTCGCCACTAAACATATCTAGATCGTCTTCATCTAAATCGTCTTCAAATTCGTTGTAATTTTCTTCCTCCTCTAAATCAGAAACAAAGTGTTTTTCCATTGCTTCAGCAGGCATTTCTCCATGAGAAAACATTAAATTCGGATAGATAACTCCAACTTCCTCCGTTTCTTCAATTGCTGCAAGCTCCACAAGGAATGTCCACATGTTAATGAAATCATACACATAAAGTATCTTAGTGTTTTCTGCATCCAAAATAGCATCTAAGGTATAATCACTCATTATTTTGTTTTCACCAGGGATGTCACCAGAGTCAAACATCGGAATTTCATCTTCTTGATTCCAAGTGTCATCGCAGGTGTAAAACGAGGCAACTTCCAATCCGTCAAATCCAAAAGCATTAACTATTGCATTATGTAAATCTTCTAAAGTGTCACTTTCTAAGATGGCGATGTCTCTAAATACATCTTCTTCGGCATCCAGAATTACTCTAAATTTATAAACCATGGTTGTAATTTTATTTAAGACGTCAAATGTAAAATAATAATTATGAATTATGAATTACGAATTACGAATTGTTGATAATATTTTGTTTTCCAAAAAACGGTTCTTGCATTCTGAAAAAGGAATTTGTATTTTTGAATTTTGAAACCCATTTGCTATGAAAATTGTTATCTCTCCTGCTAAATCTCT
>CANGCT010000017.1 GCA_947452415.1 Flavobacteriaceae bacterium | reverse complement strand
TGGGTTTTGGGTGTTGGGTTTAAAATAAAAATACTTAATACTTAATACTTAATACTTAATACTTAATACTTAATACTTAATACTTAATTTCTATAATTTGTGATCTTCGAGGTAGTGATAAAATTCGTCGAAAATTATTTTAAACCAAACGGTATAGAGTTCTGGATTTTGTTTCATGTCGGTTCTAACGTCTTCAATGCACATCCATTTCCAACTTTCTACCTCTTCGGTGTTTATTTTTGGCTCGTCGTTGTAATACCCAATCATTACGTGGTCTAGTTCGTGCTCGGTCAAACCATTATCAAAAGGGGCTTTGTAGATAAAATGGAACAATTCTTTTAGTTCGGTTACAAATCCCATTTCTTCAAATAGTCGTCTCGAACCGGCGCCAATATTGGTTTCTCCAGCGCGTTGGTGACTGCAACAGGTGTTGGTCCACAACAATGGAGAATGGTATTTTTGATGGGCGCGTTGTTGCAACATGATTTCGTTTTTGCTGTTCAATACAAAAACCGAAAAAGCGCGATGTAAAATGGCTTTTTCATGTGCTTCGAGTTTGTTCATCAGCCCAATAGGCTCGTCTTTTTCGTTAACTAATATTACTTGTTCTTCTTTCATAGAATTTTTATACTTGTCAAAAATACAAAAAAAGAATTGGTACCTCAATTTAAATAAATCAACAAGCGTTAAACTTTCCTTAAAGATGGGTTTTTAGAAAACAAAATGGTGTTTTGTATCGCATTCCTGTTGTAGATTTGTAAATCAATTCAAATAAGGTGCGATGAAAAAAATCTTTAACTATTGGATACTACTTCCGTTGTTTGTATTGAACGCTTGCGGACAATCGAATAAAAAAAGTGAATTAACGCCAAAATCTTCTACTATGGAAAATGTGATTAACAAACCTGAGAATCCTTATTATTCCAATACGGATACTACAAAATTAAACGTGACCGATGCCGATTGGAAGAAAGTGCTTTCTCCCGATTTGTATGCCGTAGCGCGAGAAGCCGATACTGAAAGAGCCTTTACGGGAACTATGTGGAATTCAGAAACTAAAGGAACTTATTATTGTGCCGCTTGCGGTTATAAATTATTTAAGTCCAATCAAAAATTTACCAGTAGTTGTGGTTGGCCAAGTTTTTTTGAGCAAGACAACAAAGAAAGCATCACTTTTAAATCGGATAATTCTTATGGAATGCAACGTACCGAAGCTAACTGTGGTAGATGCAATAGCCATTTAGGACATTTATTTGACGATGGTCCAGCACCAACTAAAAAACGATATTGCATGAATGCCATCTCTTTGGATTTTGTTCCTGATGCAGTAAAACTAGATAAATCCAATGGAAACATTGAAACAATAACCCTTGGCGGAGGTTGCTACTGGTGTGTGGAAGCAGTTTATGAAAATTTAAAAGGAGTAAAATCAGTAGTATCTGGATTTTCTGGAGGAACGGTTGCCAATCCTAGTTATGAAGAAGTTTGTACCGGAAGCACTGGCCATGCGGAAGTGGTTCAAATTACTTACGATAAAACGATTACTAACTTGAATGAAATTTTCCAAGTCTTTTTCACCGTGCACGACCCAACCACTTTAAACCGACAAGGTGCCGATGTTGGAACCCAGTACCGATCTGTTATTTTCTATTCGTATGAAGAACAGAAAAAAGCAGCAGAAAGCATTATTCAGGAATTGAATGCAAAAAATGTTTATACGAGTAAAATTGTAACTGTGGTGGAAGCATTTAAAAAGTTTTATCCTGCAGATGATTACCACCAAAATTATTACAATGACAATAAAGAACAACCATATTGTAAAATGGTAATTCAACCAAAAATAGAAAAATTCGAAAAGGTCTTTAAAGACCGATTGAAAAAATAATAAAACTAAAAAGTCTCCTATAACGGAGACTTTTTTTATAGAATATAATCGGTAGTGATAAAATTAGATTCTTTGCTATTTAATAATTCTTGTAAAATTTCATTATTGTAAGCATTATCTTTAGAAGCGACAAATGTTCTAATAGAAAAGGATCGTAGCGCATCATGAATACTTAAGGTACCTACAGCCGAATCCTTTCTTCCTGTAAACGGATACACATCGGGACCTCGCTGGCAAGAACTATTTAAATTTACACGACAAACTAAATTCACTAAAGTATCAATAAGTGGCGCAAGGGTTTTAATGTCCTTGCCAAACAAACTTGCTTGCTGACCATAATTAGATTCGGCCATATCATTTAATGGTTCTTGAATATCTTTAAAGGTCAATATTGGAACTACCGGGCCAAATTGTTCTTCATGATACACACGCATTTCTTTATTAATTGGAAACAAAACAGCAGGAAAAATATAATTCTCTGAATGTTCTCCTCCTTTTTTATTTATAATTTTTGCTCCTTTATCTTTAGCATCATCAATTAATTCCTGAATATAAGCTGGTTTTTCCTTTTCTGGCAATGGAGTCAATAATACTCCTTTTTCCCATGGGTTTCCAAAAGGCAAAGCATCTACTTTTTCGGAAAATCGTTTGTTAAATTCGTCCGCAATGGATTCATGAACATATAAAATTTTCAAAGCCGTACAGCGTTGTCCATTAAAAGATAAAGAACCTGCAACACATTCTTGAATAGCCAAATCCAAATCGGCATCGGGTAAAATAATTGCAGGGTTTTTTGCTTCTAAACCTAAAATTAAACGCAATCTGTTTTTATTTGGATGTTGGTCTTGTAAAGCAATTGCCGATTTACTGTTTCCAATTAATGCCAATACCGCAACTTTTCCGGATTTCATTATTGGAGAAGCCACATCTCTACCTCTACCATAAACGATGTTAATAACTCCTTTTGGAAAACTACTTCTAAATGCTTCAAGCAATGGAGAAATTAGTAAAACGCCGTGTTTTGCAGGTTTAAAAATAACAGTATTTCCCATAATAATTGCAGGAATCAGTAAGGAAAAAGTTTCGTTTAATGGATAATTATAAGGTCCTAGACACAAGACTACACCAAGTGGCCCACGTCGAACCATGGCATTTACTCCTTGACTTTTGGTAAATCTAGAATTGGATCGATCTAACTCTTTATAATCTTCAATGGTATCATAAATGTAATCCACCGTTCTATCAAATTCTTTTTCAGAATCGGATAATGATTTTCCAATTTCCCACATCAAGAATTTAACTACTTCGCTTCGAGTAGTTTTCATTTGTGTGACAAAATTTTGCATGCATTTAATACGGTCAATCACTTTCATTGTTGGCCATAAACCTTGTCCGTTATCATAAGCATCAAAGGCTGCATTGGTAACCTCAATGGCTTCGGCTACACCCATTGCAGGAATACTTCCTAAAAGTGTTGGTGCATAATCTGCAGTGGAAGATATGGTTGAAAAAACTGATGTAAATTCGCCAGACCATTTTTTTAATTCTCCATTTACCAAATAAGTATCTTGAAGTAATGGTTTGTTTATTTGAAATTCTAAGGGGATTGATTTCATATATACTATTTTTTTATAAAAATACATTTTATAAAATAACAATAATTGTATTTTTCGAAAAGTAATTAACTATATCGTTATAACACAATAATTGTTAAGTAGATAACTTATTTTATTAATACCTCAGCAATTTTCAAAGCGCATTTTTCGCCATCAATTGCGGCAGAAATAATTCCACCGGCATACCCTGCTCCTTCTCCACAAGGATACAATCCATTTATTTGAAGATGCTCTAATGTTTCTTCATTTCTTGGAATTCGAACCGGTGAAGATGTTCTGCTTTCTGGCGCATGCAATATGGCTTCGTTGGTCATGTAACCGCGCATGGATTTTCCGAATTCTAGAAATCCTTCACGCATAATTTGGGTTAAAAATCCAGGAAAAACCTGTCCCATTTCTACTGAGGTGGTTCCTGGAACATAAGATGTTTTAGGGATATCCGCAGAAATTTTATTTTGAGTAAAATCAATCATACGTTGTGCGGGAACTTTTTGAGTTTGTCCAGCCAAATGCCATGCTTTTTGTTCTATTGATTTTTGAAATTCCATTCCTGCCAAGGCACCAAATTTGGCAAAGGGTTTAAAATCTTCGAGTTTTAATTCGACTACAATTCCAGAATTGGCAGTACTTTGATCGCGTTTGGATGGCGACCAACCATTGGTTACTACTTCACCCGGACTAGTTGCACAAGGTGCTATCACCCCTCCCGGACACATGCAAAACGAATACATACCACGACCATTAACTTGTTTCACTATAGAATAAGGTGCTGGAGGCAAATAGTCTCCACGGAAATCGCACGAATACTGAATTTTATCTATCAATTCCTGAGGATGTTCTGCGCGAACGCCCAACGCAAAAGGTTTGGCTTCTATAAAAATTTTCTTTCTGTCTAATAATTCAAAAATATCTCGTGCCGAATGTCCTGTAGCAAGAATGACTTTATTTGCAGAAATAGTATCCCCTTTTTGAGTTACAATTCCTTGGATTTCATTATTTTTAATTACAAAATCGGTTATTCGAGTTTCAAATAAAACTTGGCCACCACATTCAATTATTTTTTCCCGAATGTCTTGAATAATTTGTGGTAATTTATTGGTTCCGATATGCGGATGGGCTTCTACTAAAATATCCGAAGACGCACCAAAACCAACTAATAATTGTAGGATTCTATCTACATCGCCTCGTTTTTTAGAACGGGTATATAATTTTCCATCCGAATAGGTTCCTGCACCACCTTCGCCAAAGCAGTAATTGGAATCTTCGTTTACCAAATGGTCTACATTAATAGCTTTTAAATCGCGACGACGACCGCGAACATCTTTACCACGTTCGAGAACTATTGGCTTCAAGCCCAACTCTATTAATTGCAAAGCAGCAAATAATCCGGCAGGACCTGCTCCTATTATGATAACTTCTTGAGAATTGGAAACATTTTTATAATCAGGAAGCACTAATTTAGTTTCTTGATACGCTTCCTCTTTAAAGAAAACAGAAGCCTTAATATTGAATTTTATGGTTTTTTGACGGGCATCTATGGATCTTTTTAAAAGCACCACTTTTTGAATTTCCTTACCCGAAACATGAAATAACTTTGCAACATGTTCTTTTAGTAAAGATTCATTGGCAGCAACTTCTGGGGCAACTTGGGTTTGGATTTCGCGTGGCATAATTGATTTTTATTTGACAAAAGTAAGTAATTTGAAAATTGTTATTGTAGTTTTGTATCACTACAATAATGAAAAGTTTTAAATGTCAAAAAAAATAAAATTAATTTGGGATTTTAGAGGTTCGGATGCAGCAAAAATTGCCGAACACCACGAAATTCATTTGAAAGAATTTATTAATCTAGAAAAAATTTCGTTGAATATCACAGGTTTTGAAGTTGTAAATGAATTTCATGCCTTTGCGTATATGGTCATTCACGAAGAAAATAAGATTGCCGTAAGAGATGCTTTGAAACCGCATCGTGGCGTTTATTGCGATTAATTTAGAGCAGTGCTCAGTGATCAGTTGGCAGTCCTAACTGCATACTGAACACTGAGCAGTGAGCACTAATTCGCTACTTCACTAATGAATTTAATTCGCATTAAACGCAATTCTTCAATATCGTAATCGCCATCAAATTCTTTTAATGCTTTTTCTATATTATCTGATTCGGAATCCATAAAATAATCGTGAATTTCTTCTTGTTGGTCTTCATCCAACATTTCATCTATCCAATATTTTATATTTAATTTTGTTCCAGAATTAACAATTTGTTCCATTTCTTTTAACAAATCATCCATCTTTAATCCTTTTGCAGAAGCAATATCCTCTAAAGAAAGTTTGCGGTCAATATTTTGAATAATATACAATTTATTGATAGAGTTGGCTCCTGTAGATTTAACTACTAAATCGTCTGGACGAATAATATCATTATCCTCAACGTACCTATTTATTAATTCAATGAATTCATTTCCGTATTTCTTAGCTTTTCCTTCCCCTACACCGTGGATATTAATTAACTCAACCATGGTAATAGGATATTTCAATGCCATATCTTCTAAAGAAGGATCTTGAAAAACTACAAACGGAGGAACGCCAATTTTTTTGGCTACTTTTTTTCGTAAATCACGCAACATACCCATCAATACCTCATCGGCAATTCCTGAGGATTTAGCAGCTGTGACAATAGCATCATCTTCTGCTTCATTGTATTCATGGTCTTCTGACATCATAAATGTAGTTGGATTCTTGATATAAGCATGTCCTTTATCCGAAACTTTAATAATTCCGTAAGTTTCTATATCTTTAGTAAGCATTCCTTCTACTAAAACTTGGCGAATTAAAGCCATCCAATAGCGTTCTTCTTGATCTTTTCCGCACCCAAAAAAAGCTTGCGAATCAGTTCTATGTGCTTTTATGGTTGCATTTACTCTTCCTATTAAGGTATAAACAACTTCTTTTGATTTATATAAATATTTGGTATCTCGAACTACTTCTAATAGTTTCTTTACATTTTCTTGGGCTTCAATTTTTAGTTTTGGGTTACGAACATTATCATCCATATCTGCTCCATCCCCAGTTTCTCCGTCGAATTCTTCTCCAAAATAATGCAATAAGAATTTACGTCGCGACATCGAAGTTTCGGCATAAGCAACGACTTCTTGTAATAATGCAAAACCAATTTCTTGTTCAGCAACAGGTTTCCCCGACATGAATTTCTCTAATTTTTCAACATCCTTGTAGGAATAATAAGCCAAGCAATGGCCTTCGCCACCATCACGACCAGCACGACCAGTTTCTTGGTAGTAACTTTCTAATGATTTTGGAATATCGTGGTGAATTACAAATCGAACATCGGGCTTGTCTATTCCCATACCAAATGCAATGGTAGCAACCACCACATCTACATCTTCCATAAGGAACATGTCTTGGTGTTTGGCACGAGTTTTAGCATCTAAACCTGCATGATAAGGTACAGCGCTAATTCCGTTTACTTGCAAAACTTCGGCAATTGCTTCTACTTTTTTACGGCTTAAGCAATAAATAATTCCTGATTTTCCTTTGTGTTGTTTGATAAAACGAATAATATCCGATTCAATATTTTTAGTTTTAGTGCGTACTTCGTAGTATAAATTTGGTCTATTAAAAGATGCTTTAAAAGTATTGGCATCCGACATATCTAAGTTTTTCAGAATGTCTTCTTGCACTTTAGGAGTTGCTGTAGCGGTTAAACCAATAACTGGAACGTCTCCTAAATGTTTTATAATTGTACGTAAATTTCTATACTCTGGACGAAAGTCATGCCCCCATTCGGATATACAATGTGCTTCATCAATAGCCACAAATGAAATTGGTACGGTTTTTAGAAATTCTATATATTCTTCTTTAGTTAATGATTCGGGAGCAACATATAACAATTTGGTAATTCCAGAAGTAATGTCTTTTTTTACTTGATTAATTTCGGTTTTAGTCAGAGACGAATTTAGTACATGCGCAATTCCATCATTTGTGGATACACTGCGAATAGCATCCACTTGATTTTTCATCAGAGCAATAAGTGGAGAAACAACAATAGCTGTTCCTTCTTGAATTAAAGCAGGTAATTGGTAACATAATGATTTTCCGCCTCCGGTAGGCATGATAACAAAAGTATTTTTTTGGGCAACTATACTTTTAATCACTTGTTCTTGTAATCCTTTAAATTGGTTGAAACCAAAATATTTTTTTAATTCTTTGTGTAGGTCAATTAGATTTGAATTCATTATTAGTTAATAGTATTTTTACATAAATTTGCAAGGTTAAATATACAAATTTCTTTTACTCATACAAACTTTACAACAAATCTATTTTGATCACTAAAGAATCCATACTTGCATCGGCAAAAAAAACAATTCTCTCAGAGAGTCAATCTATTGCTAAACTATCTGATTACCTAGATAATACCTTCTTTGAAGCGGTTACAATGATCCATAATTTAAAAGGCAGATTAGTAATTACTGGAATTGGAAAAAGTGCCATAATTGCTCAAAAAATTGTAGCAACTTTAAATTCAACTGGAACTCCCGCTTTATTTCTTCATGCATCTGAAGCGATTCATGGCGATTTAGGTATGATTCAAGAGGGAGATGGGGTAATTTGTATTTCTAAAAGCGGTAATAGTCCCGAAATTAAAGTTTTGGTTCCTTTGTTAAAACGCTTCGGAAATAAACTTATTGCAATCACTGGTAACGTTACTTCCTTCTTAGGAAAAGAAGCGCATTACACCTTAAATACTTTTGTAGATGCTGAAGCCTGTCCTAATAATTTAGCACCTACTAACAGCACCACAGCACAACTTGTAATGGGCGATGCTCTAGCGGTTTGCTTAATGGAAATGAAATCGTTTACTGCCGAAGATTTTGCCAAATACCACCCAGGAGGTGCTTTAGGTAAAAAATTATTGCTTCGTGTAATTGATCTGTTGGATGCTTCTAGAAAACCTATGGTAAAACCAGATTCGAGTGTTAAAGATGTAATTGTAGAAATTTCTGAAAAACGACTGGGAGTTGCCGCAGTAATTGAAAACAATATTGTAGTTGGAATTATCACTGATGGAGACATTAGAAGAATGCTTAATAAAACCGAAACTATTACAGGTTTAACAGCTAAAGATATTATGACGCTTAACCCGAAAACTATCCAATCTACAGATTTGGTGGTGGATGCATTGAATGTCATGGAAGATTTTTCTATAACCCAATTGGTAGTGTTAGATAATAGCGAATACCAAGGTGTAGTTCATTTACATGATATTTTAAAAGAAGGAATTGTATAATGGCAAAGAAAGAAAATAAAGAAATGTCTTTCATGGACCATCTAGAAGATTTAAGATGGTTATTAGTGCGAAGCACTCTTGTAGTAATTGGAATTGCTTGCGCGTGTTATTTTATAGATGATTTCATTTTTGATACTATAATTTTTGGTCCAAAAGACCCGAGTTTTATTACCTACCGTTTTTTTTGCGAAGTAACGCACTACTTTGGTGTTGACGGAACTTATGCTTGTGCTCAAGAATTTAATTTCAAAATTCAAAATCAAGAAGTAAGCGGACAATTTTCAATGTATTTATGGACTTTAATGACCGCCGGATTCATCATTGGCTTTCCTTATATTTTATGGGAAGTATGGAAATTTATAAGCCCAGCACTATACGAAAAAGAACGTAAAATGGCTGGCAGTTTTATAATAGTTTCCTCTTTTTTATTTTTTATAGGAGTTCTTTTTGGATATTATGTAGTTGCACCATTATCGATAAACTTTTTCGCTACCTTTAATGTAAGCAAGCAAGTAGAAAATCTTTTCACGATTGATTCTTATGTTTCGATGATAAAAATGTCTATTATCGCTAGCGGATTAGTATTTGAAATGCCTATAATTGTTTATTTCTTAGCCAAAGTAGGATTAGTAACTCCTGAATTTTTAAGAAAATATCGTAAAGTTGCCATCATTATTATATTAATATTAGCTGCAATTGTTACACCACCCGATATTCCAAGTCAGGTAATTGTTTCCATTCCAATTTTAATATTATACGAAGTAAGCATTTTCATTGCTGCAATAGTTGTAAAAAATGCAAAAGCAAATGAGCAATCCATTTAAAGATGGGAGATGGAAGTTGGGAGATGGAATAATATGGATGGGAGATTAAAGAACACTGCAACTAAATAATTGTTAAATATAAAGTAGTTAAAAACGTTTATTTGTTTATTTGCAAAAGTTTAAAACTTAGAACCTGAGTAACTCAGAACCTTAGACCCTTATAAAATGAAATTAAGAGCCGAAAATTTAGTAAAAACCTACAAAGGAAGAAGCGTTGTAAAAGGCATTTCTGTAGAAGTTAATCAAGGAGAAATTGTTGGACTTTTAGGCCCTAATGGTGCCGGAAAAACAACTTCTTTCTATATGATTGTAGGCCTGGTTAAACCAAATTCTGGCCATATTTATCTTGACGATACCGACATTACGGAGTTCCCAATGTACAAACGTGCCCAAAACGGCATTGGTTATTTGGCACAAGAGGCTTCGGTTTTTAGAAAATTGAGTATTGAAGATAATATTTTAAGTGTTTTACAATTAACCAAACTATCCAAAGAAGAGCAAATTGCCAAAATGGAAAGTTTAATTGCCGAATTTAGTTTGGAGCACATTCGCACTAATCGTGGCGATTTGCTTTCAGGAGGAGAACGAAGACGAACCGAAATTGCTCGTTGTTTGGCCACCGATCCAAAATTTATTTTACTAGACGAGCCTTTTGCAGGAGTGGATCCTGTTGCTGTGGAAGATATCCAACGAATTGTAGCCCAACTAAAAAACAAAAATATCGGAATCTTAATTACCGACCACAACGTACAAGAAACTTTAGCAATTACCGATAAAACCTATTTAATGTTTGAAGGTGGAATTCTTAAAGCGGGTATCCCAGAAGAATTGGCCGCCGATGAAATGGTACGAAAAGTATATTTAGGACAAAATTTTGAATTGCGTAAAAAGAAATTGGAGTTCTAGTTATGGAAAAACCTACTAAAGAAACACTTGAAAAATGGAAAAATGACGACAAGTATTGGATTTGGGGTAGTATTTATTATAACCCAGAAGACCAACGTATTTTTCCTCCTAAACGAATTTCGTGGATGGGCTGGACAGTAAATTTTGCAAATAAAATTTCACTGTTAGTATTCATTGCAATAATAGCTATTTCAATAGTATTAATTGTTTTTTTACCTAATCAATAGAATACCATTTGCAATAAAAAAAATCCGCTTTGTTTTCACAAAACGGATTGTATATAAAATCTCGTACTTATAAATGTATTACTTCGCCATAAGCATCGGCTACAGCTTCCATAACAGCTTCACTCATAGTAGGATGAGGATGAATTGCTTTTAAAATTTCGTGTCCTGTAGTTTCCAATTTACGCGCTACAACTGCTTCTGCAATCATATCGGTAACACCAGCACCTATCATGTGACAACCCAACCATTCGCCATATTTAGAATCAAAAATTACTTTCACAAATCCATCAGGAGTTCCAGAAGCCTTTGCTTTTCCAGAAGCAGAAAATGGAAATTTTCCAATTTTTAATTCGTACCCTTTTTCTTTTGCTTGTTTTTCGGTTAAACCAACAGAAGCAATTTCTGGAGTTGCATAAGTGCAACCCGGTACGTTTCCGTAGTCGATTGGTTCTACATGCAATCCTGCAATTTTTTCTATACAGTTAATACCTTCTGCTGACGCAACGTGTGCCAATGCTTGTCCTGGAGTAACATCGCCTATAGCGTAATAACCTGGAACATTAGTTTGATTGTAATCGTTAACCAAGATTTTATCTCTGTCGGTAGCAATACCTACTTCTTCTAATCCTATGTTTTCGATGTTGGTTTTAATTCCAACTGCCGATAGCAATACATCGGCTTCCAGAACTTCTTCGCCTTTGGCAGTTTTAACATATGCTTTCACGCCAGCACCAGTTGTGTCAATTCGTTCAACGGAAGCATTAGTCATAATAGTAATTCCTGCTTTTTTCATAGAACGTTCCATTTGTTTTGAAATGTCTTCATCTTCAACCGGAACTATGTTTGGCATGAATTCTACTATAGTAACTTCCGTTCCCATAGCGTTATAAAAATGTGCAAATTCCACTCCGATAGCTCCCGAACCAACAACAATTAATCTTTTAGGCTGTGTTGGCAAAGTCATTGCTTGACGGTATCCAATTACTTTTACACCATCCTGAGGAAGATTTGGCAACTCACGAGAACGAGCACCAGTTGCAATAATAATATGGTCTGCAGTATATTCAGTAACTTTCCCTTCTTTGTCGGTAACATCCACTTTTTTACCTGGTTTTATTTTACCAAAACCATCAATAACGTCGATTTTATTTTTCTTCATTAAAAATTGAACCCCTTTACTCATGCCATCTGCAACGTCTCTAGAACGTTTTACAACGGCAGTAAAGTCTTTGTCAAATTCTTTAATAGTTAATCCATAATCGGAAGCATGTTTTAGGTAATCAAAAACCTGTGCTGATTTTAAAAGTGCTTTTGTAGGAATACATCCCCAATTAAGACAAATTCCACCAAGATTTTCTTTTTCAATAATCGCTACTTTAAAGCCCAATTGCGAAGCACGGATAGCTGTAACATAACCGCCTGGACCACTTCCTAAAACAATAATATCGTATTTCATTTTTCGTTTTATTTATAATATGTATAATGGAATTTGCTAAAAAGCTCATTTCATTTGTTGTGTAATTTTTTAAATTAATTTAGATTGCAAATTTAGAAAAAAGATTATAAGTTTAAGTATTTCCTTATAAAAGTTTAAGGTTATAAATGTTTAGGGATTTTGTTTCCGACAAAACACTTTAATAAGTGTAATTAAAACCAATAGTGTATCCACTATTCATTCGGTTAAGCGATACGTCTACTTTCTTTTTGCTATACGGTTTTGTGAATAAATACGACGTTCCTATTCCGATTACGGCTCCTCCAAGAACATCCCAAGGATAGTGTTTTTGGGCTTGAACTCGAGTATATCCAACATAGGATGCTAAAATATAAGATGGAATTCCATATTTCCAGCCATATCGTTGTTGGATAAAGGCAGCGCCCGAGAAGGCACTTGTGGTATGTCCGGATGGGAACGAATAATTATCCGATCCATCGGGTCTTTTTTCTAAAACGAAGTGCTTAAGTGCTTGTTGCAAAATTAATCCGGATCCATAAGCCTTAATAAATTGCCAAGTTGGTTTGGTATTGTTCTCGTTCCAAATAAAAGTAGAGCCAAATGCAACAGCCGGAATGGCTATTTGTAAAACATCCCCACTAATGGTGATGCTTTTATTTTGTGCATTTACATTGGATAAAATAAAAATTAAAACGAAAAACAGGACTATTTTTTCATATTTAAATGTGATAATTAATAGATTTAATTTAACGGGCATATAACTCATTTTCAACTTTAATCAATTCTATTTTATAAAACAGTTGAAAACTGCGAATCGTAAAGTTTTTTGTAGAAACCATTTTCTTGAATTACCAATTCGGCATGGGTGCCTACTTCTACAATTTGCCCTTTGTCCATTACAATGATTTTATTGGCCTTTAAGATTGTAGCCAATCGGTGCGCAATAACAATAGAGGTTCTTCCTTGGGTGATAGTTTCCGTTGCTTTTTGAATTAATTCTTCTGAATAGGTGTCAATGGAAGAAGTAGCTTCATCTAAAATCAAAATACTAGGATTACTCACATAGGCACGAAGAAAAGCAATCAATTGCCGTTGGCCAGAAGATAACATAACGCCTCGTTCTTTCACATTATAATCGTAGCCTTCGGGCAAATTCATAATAAAATCATGAACTCCAATTTTCTTAGCAGCAAGTACAACAGTCTCTCTAGTAATTGTAGAATTTTTTAGAGTAATGTTATTTAATATAGTATCCGCAAAAAGAAAAACATCTTGCAAAACTACTGCAATTTGAGTACGCAAACTATCTAATGTAAAGGTTTCAATATCTTGATTATCCACATAAATGGCACCCGAATTAATTTCGTAAAATCGATTTAATAAATTAATAATGGTCGATTTTCCTGCTCCAGTAGCACCAACTATAGCAATAGTTTGTCCGGCTTTTACTTCTAATGAAATACCTTTAAGCACTTCTTCATTTTTAATGTAACTAAAATGCACTCTATCAAAAATAATATTTCCAGCAAAATGATTGGCCACAATTGTTCCGTTTTCTTGAATTTCTTCATCGGTATCTAATATATCAAAAACCCGATTGGCAGCAATCATTCCCATTTGCATTTCATTGAATTTATCTGCAATTTGTCGCAACGGATTGAACAGCATCCCAATAAACATAGTATATGCCGTCATTTGACCTATGGTAGTAAATGGATTTCCGTTTACTATTTGAAATCCCCCATAAAGCACTATAACTCCTAAGGTTATAGAAGAAATAATATCGGCAATTGGAAAGAAAATAGAGTTGTATAAAATAGTTTTAATCCAAGCTACATTGTGCTTTTGATTGATTTCTTTAAACTTTTCAAATTCAATTTTTTCTCTATTAAAAAGTTGAACGATCTTCATTCCCGTTACTCGTTCTTGCACGAAAGTATTTAAATTGGCAACTTGATTTCGAACTTCTTCAAATGCAACTTGCATTTTTCGTTGAAAAATTCGAGTAATATATACCAAGATTGGCATGGCCAAAATAACTATTATAGTCAGATGCCAATTCATATAAAACATTACGAGTATGCAAACAAACATTTTCATTAAATCACTCATAATCATAAACAAACCCTGACTGAAGATTCGGGCAATTTGTTCAATATCCGAAACCGAACGAGTAACCAATTGCCCAACCGGAGCAGTATCAAAATACTTCATCCTAAAAGAAAGCATGTGTTGAAACAATTTAGTTCGGATGTCTTTCACTATATCCTGCCCAAGCCAGTTCGCCCAAAGCACAAAATAATATTGCGATAGTCCTTCCATCAACAAAGCAATCCCCATAATAACGGCATAGACTAATAATCCCGATTTATTTCCAGGTTTTATAAAAGTATCTACAGTAATTTGAAGAAATAAAGGTCGCAACGCAGCAAAAAGCGATAATAAAACAGCAAACCAAATCACACCTCGAAACCTAAAAGTATAAGGCTTGGTGTATTTTAAGATGCGTTTAAATAAATTTATGTCGAATGCTTTTGCTTTCATTTTTTCAAGGAAATTCCTTTTTTAGGTCTTGGGTTCTTGGTCTTAATTCTTAATACTTAAATCTTAATACTTTTTTCTAAAAAAGAATACTCCACGTTTGTCAAATACAAACCTTGTGCTGGAACCGAAAACCCTGCTTTATTGCGGTCTTTGCCTTCAATAATTGTACTGAAGTCTTGCAAAGATACTTTTTCTAAACCTATATTTACCATTGTTCCTACAATTGCACGTACCATATTTCGTAAAAAACGATCGGCAGATATAGTAAAAACCAACCGGTTATCCATTTGTTGCCAGTGTACCTCGAATATCTTACAATTAAAGGTGTTCACATCGGTATGCACTTTTGAAAAACACTCAAAATCAATGTGATTAAAAAGTATTTTACAAGCCTCGTTCATCAAATCTATATTTAAGAAATTAGGATAATGCCAAGAGTCGTCATTTTTAAAGGCATCTTTGGTGGTGTGAATGTGGTATTCGTAAGTGCGTTTGGTAGCGTCAAATCTTGCATGGGCATCTTGGTGAACTTTATGAATATTCATAACCGCAATATCCTTTGGTAAAAACGAATTGAGTTTATGAATGTAATACGAAACCTCAATAGCCTCATCCAAATCAAAATGTGCAAACATTTGTTTAGCATGTACTCCAGCATCCGTTCGGCCTGCACCAACCAAATCGATTTCTTTCTTGAAAATAATAGAAAGTGCTTTGTTCAAAGTTTCCTGCACAGAAGTAGCATTAGGCTGGTATTGCCATCCGTGGTAGTGGGTTCCTTTGTAAGCAAATTCTAGAAAGTATCTCATTTTTGGGTTGTAGGTTGTGGGATGTAGGTTATATGTTTTGGGTGTGAGTATTGATTTTTTTTCAATTGCAAATTTACAAAGATTTTAATAAATTAAAGATTTAAAGTTTTGATAAATAATTAACTTTGCAACTAAGTGCTTTTGCGGCAAACAATATGAAAAAAATCCTTTTACTTTCCGATACCCACAGTCATATTGACGATGTTATATTAAAATATGTAAACCAAGCCGATGAGGTTTGGCATGCTGGCGATATTGGCGATTTAGTAGTTACCGATACTATAAAAAAATTAAAACCACTTCGAGCAGTTTATGGTAACATAGATGACGATAAAGCCCGAATGGAATTCCCACTAAACAATCGTTTTATGTGTGAGGGTGTAGATGTTTGGATTACCCACATTGGCGGTTATCCCGGAAAATACAACCAATCTGTTCGAGAGGAATTGCGAAATAATCCACCAAAATTATTTATATGCGGACATTCGCATATATTAAAAGTGCAGTTTGATAAAAGTTTGAATTTACTTCACATGAATTCAGGTGCTTGTGGAATTTACGGATTTCACCAAATAAGAACCATGCTACGATTTGAAATTGATGGGGATAAAATTCAAAAATTAGAAGTAGTAGAGATAGGTAAGAAGTAGGTAGTGATCAGTGATCAGTTCTCAAAATATATCTTTGCGCAACTTTGTGTTTCCTCCGTGAACCTTTGTGAAACAATAACTTGTTAAAACAAAAAAATCCCAAACTTTCGTTCGGGATTTTCTTCGCACTAATAAACTAAGTTTATAGGTTCATCGCAATCGGTCCACAGATTTTACGAGATCTTCATCCTTCTTAATAGCCTTGTTGGCCAAGACTAGAAAAACGATAGAAAAGATAGGTAGAAACATCCCAATACCCTTCTCAGAAACTGCAGGAGTTTCTCCGGATAAATTTAGGGAACGATAAACAAACAATCCTAATAAAATTAAATTTAATATCATATTCAATCTGTTCAATACAAATTGCTGTTGTCTGTTTTTAAATGTAATAATACTAATTACCGCTAAAGTAGTACTCAACCCAAACAAAATTTGATACCCAACAGTGCCCATAAAATAAAATTCATTTCCATCGGTCATTTTCCATAACGGAAAAACAAACGGAAGAATTCCGGCAAGTACAAATACCAAAGCTAAATAGATGGTTTGAATTCGTTGTAACATTATTACTTATTTATAGTACAAAAATATATTTTCTTTTTTTAAAAAACTATTGCTTGAATGAAAATTATTCGTATTATTGCAGTAGAAATCCGTAAGTACTTCAAAAACACGGATGTTTCACCAAAAAAAAAATTTACCCAAAATTTGTATTGTCACTCAATTACCAAAAAATTTATATAAACATTTATGTTTGATAGTTCTGCATTAAAAGGAATGAAGTTAACCGAACTTCAAGAAATTGCCAAGTTGGCAAAAACCATAAAATTTAACGGCGTAAAAAAAGAAGCGCTTATTGAACAGATTTTAGCTCATCAAGAGGCATCCGCTAAGGAAACTCCTGTTGGAAAAGTTGCGGCACCCAAAGAAGAAAAATTAAAAAGAGCGCGTATTGCTCCAGATAGTGGCCCTAAAATTGAAAAAAAATACAATGATTTATTTTCAGAAGAACCCTTAAAAGTAGCTTCTCAAAAAGAAAAACTTCAGGCTCAAGAAGCACAAGAACTTCCTGCAAAAGCAGAAAAATTCCAAAAGAAACCAAAGTTCATTAAGACTAACAAAGCAGTATTGGATGAATCTATTTTAGATGAAGATCCAAATCAAGAGGTAACTTCCAACGAAGAACCTTCAACCCAAAACGGACAGCCTACAGAAATAGCTTCTACTAAACCGCAAAATCCAAATCAAAAACATAAAAATCCGAACCAAAATCCCAATCAAAATCCCAATCAAAACCCAAATTTTAAGGCTAAAAAAAGCCCAAATTTTAGAGATTCCGATTATGAGTTTGATGGAATTATAGAAAGCGAGGGCGTTCTTGAAATGATGCCCGATGGTTACGGATTTTTACGTTCTTCCGATTATAACTATTTAGCATCACCAGACGATATTTATTTATCTACTTCCCAAATTCGTTTGTTCGGATTAAAAACTGGAGACACCGTAAAAGGAGTAGTGCGCCCTCCCAAAGAAGGCGAAAAATTCTTCCCTTTAGTTCGAGTTTTAAAAATAAACGGACACGATCCACAAGTGGTTCGCGACCGAGTTTCCTTTGAACATTTAACCCCAATTTTTCCTCAAGAAAAATTCAATATTGCCGACAAACAGGCCCGTGTTTCTACTCGAATCATCGATTTGTTTTCCCCAATCGGAAAAGGACAACGTGGTATGATTGTAGCACAACCAAAAACCGGTAAAACAATGTTACTAAAAGACATTGCCAACGCCATTGCTGCCAACCATCCCGAAGTATATTTAATTGTTTTACTTATTGACGAACGTCCAGAAGAAGTTACCGACATGCAACGCAGTGTGCGTGGTGAAGTAATCGCTTCCACATTTGATAGAGAGCCACAAGAACACGTAAAAATCGCCAACATAGTGCTTGAAAAAGCAAAACGTTTGGTAGAATGTGGTCACGATGTAGTCATTCTTTTAGACTCCATTACCCGTTTGGCAAGAGCATACAACACCGTTCAACCCGCATCGGGCAAGGTCTTGAGCGGAGGTGTAGATGCCAATGCCCTACAAAAACCAAAACGTTTCTTCGGAGCCGCTCGTAATGTAGAAAACGGTGGTTCGTTAAGCATCATCGCAACCGCACTTACCGAAACAGGCTCTAAAATGGACGAAGTTATCTTCGAAGAATTTAAAGGAACCGGTAATATGGAGTTACAATTAGACAGAAAAATTGCCAACCGAAGAATCTTCCCAGCAATCGATTTAACTTCTTCTAGTACTCGAAGAGATGACCTATTACTAGACGAAAAAAACCTTCAACGAATGTGGATTCTAAGAAAATTCTTAGCCGACATGAACCCAGTAGAAGCCATGTCTATCATCAACGATAAAATCAAAAAAACCAGAAACAACGACGAATTTCTGATTTCTATGAACGATTAGGAGCGAAAGGTTTGCGCATTACCGTAAACGTCTTTCCCGCTATCCATTACAACAAAAAAATGCTTCCCAACACGGGAAGCATTTTTTTGTTTTCATTTCTATCGGGGCTAAACAGAAAATGTTTGGTTTATTTGTTTACAATTTCTAAGACAGCCCAATTATCCTCCCGTCAGCATCAATATCAATACGTTCGGCATTTGGTACCACAGGTAAACCAGGCATTCGCATTACATCACCAAGCAAAGGAACAATAAATCCTGCGCCACTAGCAATTTCAAATTCACGAACTGTAATTACAAAATCCGTTGGGCGACCAATTAACTTTTCATTATCCGAAAAACTGGCTGGTGTTTTTGCCATACAAACTGAAAAATCATTAAAACCTAAATCGTTAATCATCTTCAATTGCGTTTTCGATTTGGACGAAAACTCTACTGCTTTTGCTCCATAAATTTCAGTAGCAATAGTTATTATTTTGTGTTCAATAGAATCTTCTTTTTGATACAAAGGTTTGTAATTGGCGCTACCACTTTCAATTTCGGCAATAACTTTTTCCGCCAATGCAGCCGAACCTTTTCCGCCAACCACAAAAGCCGTACTCACAATTGCAGTAACACCTTTAGTTAAACACAAGGCTTTCAATGCATCATATTCTGCCTCGGTATCCTCTGGAAATGCGTTAATACAAACTACTGGATTCAATCCAAACTTCTGAATATTTTCTATATGTTTTTCTAAGTTGCAAAATCCTTTTGCAATAGCAGGAAGATTTTCTGTTTTAAACTCCTCAGCACTCAAACCAGCGTGGTGTTTTATCGCTCTAATTGTCGCCACTAAAACCACCGCGTCGGGCTTTAATCCCGATTGTCCACATTTGATGTGAAGAAATTTTTCAGCACCCAAATCAGCACCAAAACCTGCTTCGGTAACTACATAATCACCAAGCGAAAGTCCCATTTTGGTTGCGATTACAGTATTTGTACCTTGAGCAATACTCGCAAATGGTCCGCCATGTAAAATAGCAGGATTTCCTTCAAGTGTTTGCACTAAATTAGGTTTCAAAGCATCTTTTAGCAAAACTGCCATTGCTCCTACCACCTTTAAATCACGTGCAAAAATTGCATTTCCATCGAGAGTTTTACCCACAAATATATTTCCTAAACGAAATTTCAAATCTTGTAAATTTTTTGACAGACACAAAATTGCCATCACTTCTGAAGCCGGAGTTATATTAAAACCTTCTTCGCGCATTGTTCCGTTGGCCTTTGCTCCTACTCCAATTATAATTTGACGTAACGAACGATCGTTCATGTCCATCACTCGTTTCCAAGCAATAGATTTTGGATCTAAATTCAAAGAATATTTCGGATTTTGAAGATTATTATCAATCACCGCCGACAATAAATTATTCGCTTTTTCAATTGCCGAAAAATCGCCTGTAAAATGCAAATTTATATCCTCCATCGGAACTACTTGAGCATATCCACCACCTGCAGCACCACCTTTTAAACCAAAAACTGGTCCAAGAGAAGGTTCGCGTAAAGCGGCAATAGCTTTCTTTCCAATAAAGTTCAAACCATCCGTTAATCCAATAGACATAGTGGTTTTGCCTTCACCATACTTAGTTGGTGACATTGCTGAAACCAAGATTAATTTCCCTTTCGGATTTTCATCTTGAAGTTCTAAAGGTAATTTAGCCTTATACTTTCCGTAGTATTCTAAATCGTCTTCAGTTATGTTTATTTTTTCTGCAATTACACGAATGTGTTGCAAGGTTGCGCTTTGAGCAATTTCAATATCGGATGGGAAATAAGCCATTATTTTATATTAAAAATTGAAATAATTTTTGAAATAAATAGAATAAAAAGTATCAACTCTTAATTCTATAATCGTATTGGTACTCTTCCACAGCAACAATTTTAATTGCATTGGAATCAATATTAGTAGGATTTATTATAAAATTAAACTCATCAGGGATAATTACTGAAGGAACTCTAATTATAGGATAAGAAGATTGAGTTAATTTATCGGAACCAAATGTTTTAGTAGAGGAACTTGCAGGAATTGCTTTCCAATTGTTTGGTAAACTTTCTACAGGAATTACTTCAATCAAATTATCTTGAATTTCTATCACTGTAAAACACAGTTTTGGAATAGTAAAATCCATGCCAATATTTACTGAATATTCCAGTAAAGACAATGCCCTACTTTGCGAAGTGTACACACAAGGTGTACCCATTCTATTCCATCTTCCACCATATAATTTTGCACCTAAACCTGATAAATCATTGCAAAATTGCTCTTTACCAATCCTGTAAACTAGCATAAACTAAGAATAAATACCATATTCTATACGACCTATAATGCTTTTCACTTCTTCTCTACCAAATTGATTATCAATGATATCAAAAGGAGTTTTACCGGATAAAGCTTTATTAGAAACGAACATCCAAGAATTGAAATTACCAACATTTTCAAAAACTTCATAGCCATAAGAATACAAATCAGTTAAAGCAAGTATTTTTTCTGAAACACTGTCACTGTAAGCTTCATTTTTTTTCTTACTGATAAGTGTGGCTCTTGTTACCGACAAAGCTTGAGCTAATTTATCGTAATCTAACTGAGCTTTTAACTTAAATTGCTCTAAATCATTTTTATTTATCCCTTTATCAAGCAATGTCATTTTTTCAAATGAAGTCATTTTATTAATAGGGGTTGCAATTCCTGAAACAAAAGAATTCCAAAAATTATAAGCAGGATTAGTTAAATAAATAGGTGCTAAAGGCTCACTTACAGCATTTTGATCTTTATTTTTAATAACATATTTTTTAGAAACTGTTTTCATAGTATAATTTTTAAAGAATTACAATACAAATTTATACTATTTAAATAGTATTTCCAAGTTTTTCAACATCTTTTTATATTACTCCAAACTTAAGGTTATTTGTCCGTCATCATCTAATTCGGTTTGAATATCTTCAGAAACTGCCTCATCTCTAGAAAGTTCTATTTCTTCAGGGATTTCTTCAATTGGCTCTTCAAATGGCAACGATTCTAACAGATTGACTTGTTTTAATTTATCCGTAGTCAATTGGTTTCCTATCGCTTTAATTCCTTTCACTGTAATAAATTGTTCCAAATCAATAGTTTGATTTTCTTTTTGAACTCCTTTTACTTTAGCAAAAACAAGTTCAGCAACTGGACGCCAATCAGTAGAAACAATTTCTAATTGTGATTTATCGTGTTCGGTGATGAAAATTTCTTCTTTATTTTCATTTTCAACCAAGAAACGTTTAACAAAATAGCGCTCTTTTTCTCCATCATAATAAATAGTAGAAATTGGTTTCTTTGGATTCCATTTTTCCATCACAATCATGTCTTCTTCAAAATGCGTTGTCAATTCTGGAATAATTGTTTTCAATTTTCCAGATTGATTGATGATAAGCAAACGATCATTTGGTCTAAATTCGCCTAGTAATTCTCCTCTGCCATCAACATTCAAACGCTGAACGGTATCATCAAACCAAACTTTTCTCGGACGCAAAGTTGAAATTCCTTTCTCCTTCAATTCAATTTTCTTAATTGGATATTTGGTAACTGTATTTCCTCGAGAAGCACGACCTTTTATAGCAATATCGGTAAAATCAACGTCCCATTTTAGTTTTTTAACACTACCAACTTGGCGTAATAAAATTGTTACTACCTCTGCTTCACCATTAGGATTTGCGGAGAAATACGAAACTTGTGAACCTGCATTTTCTTGTGTTAAATCGTAAAATTTATCACGAGTTACACCCGAAACATTGAAACGTTTTATAAATGTAGAACCATTTTTTCCATCACGATAAATCATGTTGTAAATAGTTCGCTTGTCATTTTTATCAAAAACTGCAATATGGATAATGTCTTTGCCTACAAATTTCTTGTCATCTACTTTGGCAATCATCATTTTCCCATCTCGCAAGAAAACAATTACATCGTCAATATCCGAACAATCGGCAACATATTCGTCTTTTTTCAAACCCGTTCCAAAGAAACCTTCTTCCTTGTTTACATAGAGTTTGGTATTTCTCAAAACCACTTTTGTGGCTTCGATGTTTTCGAAACTTCGCAACTCGGTTTGACGTTCACGGCCTTTTCCATATTTTTCTTTTAAACGGGTGAAATAATCAATAGCAAAATCAATTAGATTGTCTAAATGATGTTGCACTTCTTTCATTTCGTCTTCCAATTTAGAGATAAAATCATCCGCTTTATCCGAGTCAAAACGTGTAATACGAATCATCGGAATTTGCGTTAATTTTTGCAAATCATCGTCTTCAATATCTCTAACAAAGGATTTTTTAAATGGCTCAAAACGATTATACATATAAGTATAAAGCGATTCTCTATCAGAATACAATTTGAAATCAATGTACATTTCTTCTCGAATGAATATTTTTTCTAAAGTAGAAAAATGCCATTTATTTTTAAGTTCTTCCAGTTGAATTTCTAATTCTGCTTTCAACAATTCTACCGTTCTTTCAGTTGAAATTTTCAGCATAGCAGAAACCCCAATAAACAAAGGTTTATTATCCTCAATCACACAACCTAAAGGTGCCACTGATGTTTCGCAAGCCGTAAAAGCATACAAAGCATCAATAGATTTATCGGGAGAAACCCCTGGAAAAAGATGAATTAATATCTCAACTTCAGCAGCAGTATTGTCTTCAATTTTTTTGATTTTGATTTTCCCTTTTTCGTTAGCTTTCAAAATACTATCAATCAAAGTTGATGTATTAGTTGAAAACGGAATTTGAGTAATCACCAACGTTTGTTTATCCAATTGCGCAATTTTGGCTCGAACACGAACTCGTCCGCCACGCAAACCATCATTATAATTGGAAACATCGGCAATTCCAGCCGTTTGAAAATCGGGATATAAAGTAAAAGGTTTCCCTTTTAAAATTTTTATGGAAGCATCAATCAATTCATTAAAATTGTGTGGCAACACTTTGGTAGAAAGTCCAACAGCAATTCCTTCTGCACCTTGTGCCAAAAGCAACGGGAATTTTACTGGGAGATTGTTTGGTTCTGCACGACGACCATCATAAGACATTCCCCAATCGGTTATTTTTGGAGAATATAAAACTTCCAAAGCAAATTTGGACAAACGTGCTTCAATATATCTTGAAGCCGCAGCACTATCGCCTGTAAGAATATTTCCCCAGTTTCCTTGGCAGTCAATTAGTAATTCTTTTTGACCAATTTGCACCATAGCATCCCCAATACTTGCATCTCCGTGAGGGTGGTACTGCATCGTATGCCCAACAACATTAGCGACTTTATTGTAACGACCATCATCCAACTCTTTAAGCGAGTGCATAATACGACGTTGCACGGGTTTAAAACCATCTTCTATAGCAGGAACGGCACGCTCCAAAATTACATAGGAAGCGTAATCCAAAAACCAATCTTTGTACATTCCTGTAACCTTGGTTATGGTATCTTCTGGATTTTCGTCGTTTTCGTAAAAGTGATTTCCGCCTTTAGAGACTAGGTCTTCAAAGCCTTCTTCACTAATTTCCTCGTTAGTATATTCGTTTAACTCGTCGTTAGTTTCGTCTTCGTTTGGAACAATGTTATCTTCTTCTTCGTCTTTCATTTATGCTGAATATTTCAGTATTTTCTTTTGTAAAATATTTTTCCTACTTGGTTGATGTGTTCAATTAAATTTTCTGATTTTAGATTTGAATAAATTGAAATATCAAATTTGTAAGGAATATAACTATCGTCTAATTTTTGCCATAACTTGTTAAAATCTTCATTAGTAACATTTCCTTTAAGTGTTAAATCAATATCAGACCCTTCTTTAGGAGTACCTTTAGCTCTAGATCCGTATATTATTACTTCATCGATTGAAGAACATTCTTCAATACTTTTCTTAATTTCGTAATAACTTTTAGGATAAATTCCGAACATTATAAATAACTTTTCATTTTAATTTCAAAAGCAATAAAAACTGGGAAATAGGTACTTAATATTGTTTCTAAAATAACTTTCACTTCATTATCATCATAAATATAAGAAGTAACATTTCGACTTTTAATCATATCAAGCCATATATCTCCATCCGAAATGAGCCCCACATTAAATGCTTCTCTTACAGCATTTTTACTTCCAAACAAATCCGTTTTTCCTTGTTCTTCTAAAAAATCTTTCATTACTTTCCAGGAAAGTTCTTGAGAAACTTCAAAAGCTTGTATTACACCCTGAAGTTCTAATTCTGTGAATTCTCTTTCAGATGTTATTTTTTTTGCATTGCGTAATTGTTTGAAGGCATTTACAAAATGTTCAAACCTTTGTTTCCATCGAATATCTTGATTTTCCATAGTTATACATTTAACTTGCCTCTACCACATCCAAATCCACTTTCAGATTATTGATAATAAATATCTGTCTGTCGGGCGTGTTTTTACCCATATAAAATTCTAAAAGAGTTTCTATTGGAGTTGCTTTATCTAACATTACTGGATCTAATCGAATACTTTCACCAATGAAATTCTTGAACTCGTCTGGAGAAATTTCTCCCAATCCTTTAAATCGGGTGATTTCTGGTTTCGGTTTTAGTTTTTCAATGGCATCTCTTCGCTCTTCATCGGAATAGCAGTAGATCGTTTCTTTTTTGTTTCGAACTCTAAACAATGGCGTTTGCAAAATATACAAATGCCCTTCTTTGATCATTTCTGGGAAAAATTGTAAGAAAAAAGTAATCAATAGTAATCGAATGTGCATTCCATCCACATCTGCATCGGTTGCAATTACAATGTTGTTGTATCGCAAATCTTCAATACCTTCTTCAATATTTAATGCCGCTTGAAGCAAATTAAACTCTTCGTTTTCGTATACAATTTTCTTGGACATTCCATAGGAATTCAAGGGTTTACCGCGCAAACTAAATACAGCTTGTGTATTCACATCACGACTTTTAGTAATGGAACCCGAAGCGGAATCTCCCTCGGTAATAAAAAGCGTACTTTCTAGACTTCGTGGGTTTTTGGCATCGGTTAAATGCACGCGACAATCGCGCAATTTTTTATTGTGTAAATTTGATTTTTTAGCACGGTCTTTGGCTAATTTTCGAATTCCGGAAAGTTCTTTTCGTTCGCGTTCGGCTTGCAAAATTTTGCGCAAAAGCAAATCGGCAACTTCTGGATTTTTATGCAGAAAGTTGTCTAATTTGGTTGTGATGAAATCGTTAATAAAGGTGCGAACAGTAGGGCCATTAGGGCCAATATCATTGGAACCTAATTTGGTTTTGGTTTGACTTTCAAAAACGGGCTCTTCCACTTTTATGGAAACTGCTGAAACGATGGATTTACGAATATCAGAAGCTTCAAAACCTTTGTTGTAATAGTCTCGGATAGTTTTAACAATTGCCTCCCGAAAAGCATTTAAGTGCGTTCCTCCTTGGGTGGTATTTTGTCCGTTTACAAAGGAGTGGTATTCTTCGGAATATTGTGATTTACTGTGGGTTAATGCTATTTCAATATCTTCGCCCTCTAAATGAATGATAGGATATTGCATGTCTTCTTCAGTGATGGTTTCTTCTAGTAAATCTTTTAAACCAAATTCTGAAATGTATTTTTCACCATTATAATAAATCGATAATCCACGATTTAAATAACAGTAATTTTTGAGCATTTTGATAATATACTCATTTCGATATTTATAGTTTTTGAAAATAGCTTCGTCGGCAATGAATGCAACCTTGGTACCTTTTCGTTTAGTAGATTCTACAACATCTTCTTCTAAAACTAAATTACCTTCTGAGAATTCTGCCGCTTTTTGTTGGTTATCACGAACGGATTCTACACGGAAATAATTGGACAAAGCATTCACAGCTTTGGTACCAACTCCGTTTAATCCCACCGATTTTTTAAAGGCTTTGGAATCGTATTTACCACCGGTATTCATTTTAGAAACAACGTCAACTACTTTTCCTAAGGGAATTCCACGGCCATAATCGCGAACCGTAACAAGTTTGTCTTTAATGGTAACTTCAATTACTTTTCCGGCACCCATTACAAATTCGTCGATGCAGTTATCGATAACTTCTTTTAGAAGAATATAGATTCCGTCATCGGGCGACGAACCGTCTCCAAGCTTCCCAATGTACATTCCAGGACGCATTCGGATGTGTTCTTTCCAATCGAGTGAACGAATATTGTCTTCGGTATATTGATCTTGTTCTGCCATTTTAAAAAAAATCGAATTTAACTGTGTTCTGTTTGGTATATGCTTTTTGCATAAACCTCGGCTTGCTAATTTAGTGAATTCGATTGGTTTTAAAAACAGGCTCTAAAGAAGTTATTAAGAATGTTTTTGACAATTTAAGGAGTGGGAAGATGGGAGTGTGGAGTTGGGGGTTGCGAAAAAAGTAAATAGAGTTAAAATTTAATAAAAATGGTTCTTCTAACACTTACTCGTGTTCTGCCCCAGATTGTAATGGAAAGCATTTTGCAGGAAAATACTATTTTTTGTTGCCCTAAAAAAGCGACCAACGGAAGCTCTTTTTAGGGCTTACAAAAAAAGTATTTTGCAAAAAATCTTGGAATGGAAAGCTGGATTAGGCACAAAAAAAACCGCAAAATTACTCTTGCGGTTGATCTATTTTCTATATTCTTTTATCTATTTTCTAATTTACACGTTGAAACGAAAATGCATCACATCGCCATCTTTAACGATGTATTCTTTTCCTTCTACGCGAAGTTTTCCGGCTTCTTTTACTTTGGATTCAGATCCAAAATTAGAGAAATCCTCGTAGGCGATAACCTCGGCACGGATGAATCCTTTTTCGAAATCGGTGTGGATAACTCCAGCCGCTTTTGGTGCGGTATCGCCAACGTTTATAGTCCAAGCACGAACTTCTTTTACCCCAGCAGTGAAGTAGGTTTGAAGTTTTAAAAGACGGTAAGCAGCACGAATTAAAACGGCGGAACCTGGTTCGGTTAATCCCATATCTTCCAGGAAAACCTGACGCTCTTCATAGCTTTCTAATTCGGTGATATCGGCCTCAGCTCCTACTGAAAGGATAATTACTTCGGCTTCTTCGTCTTTCACTAATTCGCGAACTTGATCTACATATTTATTGCCATTTACAGCAGATTCTTCATCTACGTTACAAACGTATAATACTGGTTTGGCTGTGATTAATTGGAAATCTTCTAGTAAATCTATTTCGTCTTGATTTTGAGGAAGTACGGTTCTGGCAGATTTTGCTTGCAATAAATTCTCGCGAATTCTATCTAAAAAAGCTTTCTCTACTTGGGCTTCTTTGTTACCTGTTTTGGCGGCACGATTTACTTTTTCTAAACGTTTTTCAACAGTTTCTAAATCTTTTAATTGCAATTCGATATCAATAGTTTCTTTATCGCGAATTGGGTTTACATTCCCGTCAACGTGAACAATATTATCGTTATCAAAACATCGCAATACGTGAATGATAGCATTACATTCTCGGATGTTTCCAAGAAATTGATTTCCTAAACCTTCGCCTTTACTTGCTCCTTTAACTAAACCTGCAATATCTACGATATCTACAGTTGCCATTTGAACGCGCTCTGGATTTACCAATTCTTCTAGCCGAACTATCCTAGGATCAGGAACGTTTACTACTCCAATATTAGGTTCGATAGTACAAAACGGAAAGTTGGCACTTTGCGCTTTGGCATTAGATAAACAATTAAATAAAGTTGATTTTCCTACGTTTGGTAATCCTACAATTCCTGCTTTCATTGTGACTGTGATTTTTAAAAGTGTGCAAATATACTTTTATTAATTGAAAGATTAAAACGTTTTGATTTTCAATGCGCAATTTGCTTTTTTACATTGAAAATTACTTTTATTGATTGCGTAATTAATAATTTGAGGAAATCTAATTTAAAATAATTAAAGGAGGATTAGAAGAAAACTAAAACTATTGAACAGTATTTAACAAAGCAATTATCTACCTATAATTATTCACGAAATTGTAGCTGAATTTTATTAATTTCTATTGCCGCGTAGGAAATTAATTACAATAAAAAAGTATTATTTTGATTAAAAAATTAAAATTAAAATTAAACAGCTATCTTTTTTTTTCTGCTTGTAATAGCAGTAAAATATAGTATTGTACAATTTTACTCCATTTTAGGACTATGCATATTTTAACATTTATTTAATTTGCTAACTATATCGATTGAAATTATTTAGTGAAAAATAAAATAGTCTTAGTCGATGTAAAAATTAACCAATTAATTTAACCAAATTTATCATGAACAAATTATTAACAAACAAAAAAAGATTTACAAATCTTATTTTCAGCATTTTTATATTGCTGTTAGGATTTAATGTAAGTTGGGGGCAACAAACTCTTGGATCCTTTCCTTATATGGATGGTGGATTTGAAGGGCAAACCGCGACACTTGCTGGAAGTACAATTCCCGGTACTCTTTCAACAAGTGCATGGTCTGTAAGTAGTACTACAAATTCATCTACTAGATTTTTTATTCTTGATGCAGCTACTGCTAGAACTGGTAATAAATATGCCAACCATGTAACATCTAGTACTACAGTTCGACTTCAATCTCCTTCGACCGCAACTTCAGGAGCCGGACCAGCTGTAAATACTCAATATACAGTTCAGTATTACTTTAAAACTACTACTGATCCTGCAACTGGTTTAAATGCTGGAGGTATATATAATGATGGTACTAATAGTAAAGTGGCAGCATCTACAATTGTTGGAACATGGAGTGCAACTTCTTGGACAAAAGCTTACTCTACAATTACAACACATGCTACTCAAATAACTCCTTATGCCGCTACTGGTTTTGGAGCAGTAAGAACTGCAATTGCGTCTAATAATTTATATGATGATTTTGTTATTTACCCTGGTGCTTATGACAATTCAGCCCCAACTGCTCCAGCTACTCCAATAACAAATACCGTTGCTTCTGCAACTACGTATACTTTAGGATGGACTGCATCTACCGATACGGACAAAACAGGTTACATGGTAGTGCGATACACTACCAATCCTTCAGCTAATGCTCAAGCCATTCCTAACGTAAATGGTATTTATGCAGTTGGAAATACAATTCCTAATGGAGGTATAACTGGAACAGTTGTATATGTAAATACCGATACTAGTTTCACAGACACAGTACCACCTTCAGGAACGACCTACTATTATAGAATATTTACTGTTGATAAAGCGTTTAATTATTCTTCTCCTTTAGATTATACCGATACTACTCCTCCAGGAATTGCTGGAACAGTTACTATTTCAAATGCAACTACATCAGCGCAAGACGTAAGCTGGGTTGCAGCTAGTAGTGTAGATGGTGGTGGGTATATGGTAGTGCGTTATGCAACTAACCCAAACTCTGATAACGATCCAACTCAAAAAACTAGTTATACCGCTGGTTCTACTTACACCAATGGAACCGGATCATTAACGGGTACTGTAATTTATGTTGGAACTAATTTAACGGTTACCGATTCTAGTTTAACTCCAGGTACTACCTATTATTATAAGGTATATACTTTTGATCAAATACGAAATTACTCCGCGGAATCTTCTGCTAGCGGAACTACTGTTTCAGGTGTGGTGGTAGATTTAACTCCGCCTAATGCACCAGGAATATTTACATTAATCAGTAAAACAGATACTAGCTTAAATTTAAGCTGGTTAGCTTCATCTACTACGGGTGCTGATTTAACTGGTTATTTATTAGTTCGTTATTCCAGTTCACCTGCACTAGAAACAGGTGCTAATCCTGCTACAGGTACCACCTATGCAATTGGTGATACTTATGCAACTGGAACACCAACTTCTGGTAATGCGAAAATTGGTACGGTTGTTTATACTGGAACTAATTTAACATTTACAGATACCAACTTAACTGCAGGTACTAATTATTATTATAAAGTATATGCCTATGATGCTGCTCGAAATTATTCGACTCCATCAACAGATAGTCCTTTTAATGCAAAAACGAGATCCTTTTTAGCAACACCTGTTGCTACAGCCGCTACTTCTACTCTAACTGGGTTTACAGCTAATTGGCAACATGTAACAAATGCTGCATCTTATAGTTTATACTTGTATACTGCTGCTACACCAACTAACATTGTTGGCTGGACGTTTCCAAATTCATGGACTGGAGTTAGTAATTATTTAGTAACTGCTGATGTAGCAAATACAAATAATGCTACAAAACAATTCTCTTTAAGTACAGGGACGCTTTCTTCAGGTACTGGAGTTACTGCTAGTGCTTCTGATTATGCTGCAAGTGCAGCTACTTTTTATACTACAAATCAATCTACAGGTGCAGTTATCACTACCCCTGTTAAATGGTTTCAGGTAGATGCTAATACCACAGGATTTAGTAACATCAAGGTGTCTTCATCAATGTTTGGTAATTCTGCTACTTCACCTAAAAATTTCAAATTGCAATACAGTATTACCGGTCCTACAGGAACTTTTAGCGATGTTACTGGTGGCGCAATTACTTGTCAAAATGGTGCTTGGGTAAGCTTAACCGATTTAGTATTACCTTCCGTTTGTGAAAACAATCCTAATGTATCGCTTCGTTGGGCGCAAGTAGATTTTACTGACATTTCAGGAAATCAAATGATTAACGCTTCCTCTTCAACCCGTATCGATAATATTTATATTAAAGGTACTGCCTATACCTCTGTTTCAGGTTATCCTCAAACGGTTACTGTTACTGGAACTCCAGCAGCAGGTGATACACTATCTAGCACGCTAACATTGAGTACTTATGGTACCTATTATTACGATGTAGTTGCTAATCCTGGCGCAAGTTCTTCTGCTTATGTATCTTCGCTTCATTCTAATGTAATAAATGCGGCTTATATTGATAATGTACCGCCAACTAATCCAGGAACTGTAACGGTAAATGGTGCAACATCTTCAGGTTTAACTGTAAATTGGGCTGCTGCAACTAACGGAACTGAAGGAGGAGGCTACATGGTTGTTCGTTATGCAAGCAATCCTAATGCAGATAATGATCCAACTCAAAAAGCGGTTTATGTTGCTGGAAATACAATCACTAATGGTACTGGTTCTTTAACTGGAACTGTAGTGTATGTAGGAACAAATTTAACAGCTACAGATTCTAATTTATCTCCAGGTGCTACTTATTATTATAAAGTATATACTTTGGATCAAGCTACTAATTATTCCGATGAATCAACTGGTTCTGGCACTACTTTAGCTGCTACTCTAACGGCTCCAGTTGCTACTGCTAGCACTACACCAACAACTACTGGATTTACTGCTAACTGGGGTGCTGTTACCAATGCGTCTAATTATAATTTATATTTATATACCGCTAATACACAATCTAATCTTGTTGGTTGGACTTTCCCTGTAAGTGGCACTACTCTTACCGCAGATATTACATCAGCTAATAACTTGACAAATACTATAGTTCAAAGTGCAGGAACAATATCTAGTGGTATTGGAGCTACAACACAAGCTATATCTGCAGCATCTTGGTACCAAGCAATTGGGAAATACTGGGAAGTTACAGTAAACACCACTGGAAATTACAATATTAAAGTTTCTTCTAAACTTTTATCAACTGCTCCTAGAGATTTTAAGTTACAGTATAAAATCGGAACTACAGGAACATATACTGATGTAACTAATGGTGCTTTTATTTGCTCTAACGACTGGACAACTGGTGTTTTAAAGGACATAAGTTTACCAGCAGAATGTAACAATCAGGCATCCGTATTCCTACGTTGGATTAACTATACTAACATTGATTACACAACTGGCCTAGCAATGACAGGAGGAACAGCTCGATTAGATGATGTATATATTAAAGGTTCTACACTAACTCAAGAATCCGGTTATCCCGTTACTGTTTCAGGAACTTCAAAAGCTCTTTCGGGTTTAACTGCAGGCACCCATTATTATGATGTTATTGCCAATGGTGATGGAGCTATTTATTCCTCTTCACCAAAATCTAACGTTATTTCTTCTAGTATCGTACCAACAGTAAATGCAGGTGCTGTAACAGTAAATGGCGCTACAGCTTCTAGTTTAGCAGTTAATTGGGGTGCTGCATCACGTGTTGATGGTGGCGGGTATATGGTAGTACGTTATGCAAGTAATCCTAATGCAGATAACGATCCAGCACAAAGAATTACCTATATAGCTGGAAACACTTATGCTAACGGTACTGGGACTTTATCTGGAACTGTAGTGTATGTAGGAACAAATTTAACAGCCACGGATACTAATTTATCTCCGGGAGCTACTTATTATTATAAAGTATATGCATTTGATCAGGATCATGATTATTCCGATGAATCAACTGGTTCTGGAACTACTTTAGCTGCTACTCTAACGGCTCCAGTTGCTACTGCTAGCACTTTACCAACAACTACCGGATTTACCGCTAATTGGGGTGCTGTTACCAATGCATCTAATTATGACTTGTATTTGTATAATGCAAATACACCATCTACTATTGTAGGTTGGAATTTTGATACAAACCTTGTAGCAACTGCTACTTCTGCAAATAATACTAACAATGCTGTAGTACAATCTAAAGGTACTGCACAACTTGGAACGGTTTCAACTAACACATGCGTTACTGCAACAACATCAGCTTGGGTGCCTACGGGAACTACTCCTTCTGGAACTAACTGGGAAATAGTTGTAAATACCGTAGGATTTAGAAACACTACTGTTTCATCTAAAATGTATGCTTCTCAAGCTGCTTCTGCTGCTCGTGATTTTAAATTACAATATAGAGTTGGAGCTAGTTCCGCTTCAAATGATTATGCAGATGTTCCATCTGGAGCTATTATTGTTGCAAAAGATTGGACTACAGGGGTATTAAATAATTTAGCTTTACCTGCTGCTTGTGATAATCAAACTACTGTATACCTTCGTTGGATTAATTACACTACCACAGCTACTGATGGTGTAAGTACTATTACTTCGGGTGGGATTTCACTAGATGATGTTTATGTTAAAGGAAATATTTTAAATATTGAAAGTGGTTATCCTGTTGCTGTTTCCGAAACTTCAAAAGTTCTTACTGGTTTATCTGTAGGTACCCATTATTATGATGTCATTGCTAAAGGAGATGGCGTTGCCTATATCTCATCTGCTAAATCCAATTTAATTACATCCAGCGTTACAATTGATCAAAGTATAGCAGATTATAAATCAATTGGAGATGCAAGCACTTCAAATATTACAAATTGGAATTACTTTGATGGTGTTTCTTGGTTAGTTGCTACCGCAGTTCCTACTAGTTCTAATAATGTAACCGTTTCTTCAGGAAACGAAGTTACTTTAGGAGCTGGATTTGAGGTGGGCTCTGGAAAAACAATGACTGTAAATGGTACTATTAATTTAGCTGGAAATGTTGTTTCGGGAGCTGGAAATTTTATCCTAAACTCTGGAGCTTCATTAAAATTAGGAGACAATATATCCTTAACAACAGCAATAACTACTACCAATAACTTAAGTACTGCTGCAAACTATTACTATAATGGTTCTACTGTAGCGCAACATACTGGTGGTTTACCGGGATCAACTCTTGGTGCACCTTCATCAACAAATGGTGCTGTTAATTATACTACCATACTTACAGGAAATGTAATTATTTCTAACCCTACTGGAGTTACTTTGCAACAAGGGATAAGAATAAATACGCCTGGAACTGTTTCAGTAACCAGCACAGGTAAATTGTTATTTGGAGATGGCGAAGTTGCTTCAAGCACTCAAAGCTCACAAAATTTTAATTCAGGAACCTTTAATATTAATGGTAATGGAGGTTTTGTTGCGAACTCAGGTTGTACTTTAAGCATTACTTCTAGTAAAGGTATTTCTGGTACAACGGATGGAAATATTAAAAACACAGGTACGAGAACCTTTGGTTCTGGCATCAACTATATTTTTGCTAAGAATGATTTATTTAACCCAATTTCTATTGGTACTTCATTTGGTTCTGAAATTAATACAGCTACAGGTATAAGAGACTTGACAGTAAAATGTCCTTTAGGAGTATTTTTAGCTTCTTCTTATACAACTGCTACAGTTGGAACAGCTTTTACTGCTAATTGTATTAATACCTACACTTATACAGCAACCAACGACATCACTATTAATGGAACTTTAAACCTAGTTTCTGGTAAATTATTTACTTCTAATTACGTAACTGTAGTTAAGAATTCACCAGTGCCAGTTCCCGTAAATAGTGTTGATTATTATCCAATTGTTTCTACAACTATAACTCCAGGAACTACAAACACTAAAACTGTTATAATTGGTACTTCAGGAATTATTACAGGAGCTGGTTCAACAACAGGATGGGTTGTAGGAGACTTGAAAAAATTAACAAGTTCAGGAAACTCACCTTCGTTTGACTATGCAATTGGAGATGCTACAAAATATTCTCCTTTATATTTAACTTTTTCTGGAAACACAACTGCTACAGGTGGATTAACTGCTAGAACTACTTCTGGGGTTGCACCAAATATAGCCGATTCAGGAATTGACAATGCTAAAAAAGTAAATAGATATTGGACTTTGACTAATTCTAGTTTAGCAGGTTTTGGTACCTACCAAGCAAATTTAAATTATGCTACTTCAGAAAATGATGATAGTACCAGCGCTTCTAGTTATCAAGTTCGTAGATACGACAATTCTACTTGGACTGCAACATCTACTGTAGGAACGCCTACATCCAATTCTACAATCGCATCTGGAATTACTGGTTTTGGGAATCTTTCAGTTGGTGGAATTATTACTTCAGGGCCTGCAGCAAACGACCAAAGTTTTTGTGGTAGTGCTACCGTTGCCGATTTATTACCATCTTCAGGAACTTCATTTAAATGGTATTTAAATGCTACAGGAGGAACAGCTTTAGATGCTTCTACTCCATTAGCTTCAGGCAACTATTATGTATCCCTAACAATTCCTGGTTTTGATGAAACTTCAAGAACCTCAATAGCAGTTTCTGTAAACGATAATCCTAGTGCAAGCGTAATTAACGTAAGTACAATAGCCGATTTACAAACTGCAGTAGATACTTCTAATTGTGGTGATATTATTATTCTTGCCGATGGACATTATGATGATACTACGTTAAACATTACTAGAAGTAACATAACTGTTATGGCTGCTACAAATGGTGGCGTTTATTTAGATGGTGTTAATGACATTAATATCACAGGAAACTATGTGAAATTTAAAGGTTTTCAATTTACCTCTGGTGATATTGGAACTAGTTATCTTATTGATGTTCTTGGAAGTCATAACACTTTATCTCAATTAAACTTTAGTGGATATCAAGCTAAAAAATTCATTGAAATTGCTCCTGAAACGCAATACAATGTTGTAGAATATTGTAATATTTCTAAGTTAGCAGATGATAATGAATTAGAAGTAGGTTGTGCTATACAAATTCGTACTTCTTTTACAACCCCAGGATACCACAAAATTAGATATTGTTCGTTCCAAAATTTTGATGGTACTGGTGGTGATTATGGAAATGAGCCAATTAGAATTGGTTTAAGTACAGAAAATTACAACAAGTCACGATCTATTGTAGAACACTGTTATTTTAACAATACTGGCTTAGGTGATAATGAAACTGTTTCAATTAAATCGCAAGAAAATACAGTTCGTTTCTGTACCTTCACTAATCAGCAAAATGCTATGTTGAGTTTTAGAAATGGAGATAATAATGTTGCTTACAGCAACTTCTTCATCAATGCTGGAGGAATTAGAGTGAAAGAAGCAAATAATATTTATTGCTATAATAATTATTTCCAAAATTCAGGTGTTACTTCTGGAGCTTTTAATGCTGATGCGGTAACCTATGTTTATGATACTTCAACTTATCCAGTAGTTATTAATAATGTTAATTTCGTACACAATACTTTTTATAATTGTGCTGATATAGATTTTGGCGGAATTGGAGCTACAAATAATACTTGGGCTAACAATATCTTCAAAAAAGATTCTGGTTCTATTTTCAGAAATGCTAATGCAGGAACAACTTTTGTAGGTAACATTTACCAAGGGACTTTAGGAATTACAATTGATTCTGGAATGCTTAATACAGACCCACTTTTAACATTAAATTCAGATAATTATTATGGATTGTTATCAAATAGCCCTGCTATAGATGCTGCCAATTCAAATTATCCTGCCATGTTACATATTCCAAACATAGATGATGATTCTAGTTTATTATATGATATTAGTGGTCAATCTCGTCCTGCATCTGCAACTTCGAAAGATGTTGGTTGTGATGAATTTGGAACAGAAACTACTACAAACCATCCTTTAGCAATCACCGAAGTTGGTCCTACTTATTTAGGAGGTCCTTCTTTCTCTTCCGTAGTCAATTTAAAATTAATCTTACAAGGTTACTATGATGCAGATGTTCAAGCAATGCGTCCGGTGATGCTTAATCAAGGCGAAGGTTCAAGTGATACAGATGTAGATACTATTACGGTAGAGTTACATGATGAATTTGGATC
>CANGCT010000016.1 GCA_947452415.1 Flavobacteriaceae bacterium | reverse complement strand
CCTGTTTTGAATTGCTTCAAAAATTCATCGGATAATAAATCTTCTTTTTTCATAAAATGTGTAAATATTAAAATTAAGTAAAAAAAATATGAGGGTTTGCACAAACCCTCATATTTTTTTTACTTACACACTTTATGGGATACTACCTTAAGAACTTTTTTCTTAAGGGTGTTTTCTTTTTCAATATTAATTAAGGTTTGTAAATAGTATTGTAAAGTTGAATATACTTTTCCTTTATTATTTTGCGTTTAAGTTTGAGGGTAGGCGTTAGTTCACCACCTTCAATACTCCAAATGTTAGGAGTTAATTCAAATCGTTTGATTTTTTCCCAATTTCCAAATTTTTTATTGTAAAGATTTATATCCTCTTGAATTTTTTCAATAACTCTTGAATTACAAATAATTTCTTCATTTAAATCTCCAATATCAAATCCCTCTTTAGCAGCCCAATTTTTGATATACGTAAAATTAGGTTGAATTAAAGCTGCGGGCATTTTTTCACCATCACCAATCACCATAATTTGTTCGATGAACAAGGATTGTTTCATAGTATTTTCTATAACTTGAGGTGCAATGTATTTTCCGCCAGAAGTTTTAAACATCTCTTTTTTACGGTCGGTAATTTTCAAGAAACCTTCACTATCCAATTCACCAATATCACCTGTATGGAAATACCCATCATAAATAGCTTCTTGCGTTAGTTTCTCATCTTTATAATATCCCATCATTACGTTTGGTCCTTTACAAAGTATTTCACCGTCTGTTGCAATTTTCACTTCTACATTTTGAATCACTTTACCAACGGTTCCAACTTTAAAACCATGATTTCTCATATCATTAACGGTAATAACGGGTGAGGTTTCAGTTAATCCATAACCTTCCATCACGGGCATTTCTGCTGCTGCAAAAACTCTAGTTAGGCGTTGTTGTAAAGCAGCACTTCCAGATACTAGAACGGTTAGGTTGCCACCTAAGCCTTCTCTCCATTTACTAAAAACTAATTTTCTAGCAATTTTTAATTGTATTTCGTACCAAAATCCATTGGCTCCATAGGGTTCATAACGCAAACCCAAGTCAACGGACCAAAAGAATAATTTTCTTTTAATACCCGTTAAAGCAGATCCCTTTTCAATTATTTTATCGTACACTTTTTCTAATAGTCTTGGTACTACTGAAAAAACCGTTGGTTTTATCTCATTAATATTTTCAGAAAGTTTGTCAATACTTTCAGCAAAATAAATAGAAACCGAATAATATTGGTAGATGTAAAGAATTACTCTTTCAAAAATATGACAAATAGGTAAGAAACTTAAAGCTCTACTAGTTCCTTCTTCAAATGGAATTCTTGGGGAACTATCCAATACATTAGAAACAATATTGTTGTGCGAAAGCATTACACCCTTAGGTTTTCCAGTAGTTCCAGAGGTATAAATTATAGTAGCCAGTTCTTCAGGTTTTACATTTTTTTTTCGTTCTTCTACCAAATATTGATTGGAGGTGTCTTCTCCTAAAGCTAAAAGTTCTGCCCAGTTTTTGCAACCAATTAATTCATTAAAAGAATAGATTTCCTTTAGTTGAGGTACATTTTTTTTAATGAGATTTACTTTTCGAAGTACTTCTTCGTCCGATACAAAACAGTAAGTGGCTTCACTATGGTTTAATATGTATTCGTAATCTTCCTCTGAAATAGTTGGATAAATAGGCACAGTTTGAGCGCCTGTTTGCAAAGCTCCAATATCCATAATGTTCCATTCGGTTCTATTACTGGAAGATATTATTGCAATTTTATCATTTTTTTCAATACCTAGACGCAGTAAAGCTCTTGAAATTGCGTTGGCATTATCAATGTATTCTTTTGTAGAAGTTTTTATCCATTTACCATTATATTTTGTTACAAGACAGGCAGATAAGTTATTTTTTTCTAATTGATAATATGGAAAATCGAAAAGACGAGTGATAGTAATCATTTATGAAATGGTTCTAATTTTATGCAAATTAATCAATAAATTATTTATTAACAATATATTTTCAATTATAGTTATACTATTTAGTAGTTTTGTAAAAAAATAACCCTGAATTTATGAAACGATTCCCAAGGTATAACGAATATAAAGTCTTGTTTTATAGGATAATTTTGGCCTATATATTTTACATGGTTGCTCGAGTTTTATTTTTTGTATACAATATTAATTTAGTTAAAATTGATTCGGTAAAAGATTTCTTACTATTATCGTTTCATGGGATCGCTTTTGATACCACAACAATTCTGTATATTAATTCGTTATTTATTATTCTATCCATTTTTCCGTTAGTCGTTAATGCAAAAAAAGGCTTTCAAAAGTTCTTGTTTTATCTTTATTTCTCAACAAATTTACTATCATTTACTACCAATTTTGTTGATTTCATATATTACAAATACACCTTCAATAGAAGTACTAGTGCCTCTTTAGACACTTTAGAAAATGAAAGTAATAAAACCCGTTTGTTTTTTAACTTTTTAATCGAATATTGGCACGTTTTCTTGTTGTTCTTCTTATGTGCCTATATTTGGATTTATTTGTATAAAAAAGTTAAAATGCAAGATTACATTCCTAATACTTCTTTTAAGTATTTTGCTGTATCTACATTAAGTTTTCTATTTCTTACTACTATGTGTATTGGTGGAATTAGAGGTGATTTTAGAAAAAGCACACGACCAATTAACCTATTAGATGCTAGTCGATACGTTACAGATGCATCCCAGGCAGATTATGTATTAAATACCCCGTTTGCTATTATTAGAACTTGGGGTACCAATACGTTCCAAAAAAGAAACTTGGTTTCTAAAGCTACTATTGACTCCTTGATTGTCCCGATAAAACAATACCATAACAATCCTAAAACCAAGCCCAATGTGGTGATTCTTATTTTAGAAAGTTATGCCAAAGAATATATTAGTGCGTTCAATAAAGACAATAAAATCCCTAATTATAAAGGCTATTCTCCTTTTGTTGATTCGTTAGCACAACACAGCTTAATTTTTACCAATGGGTATGCCAATGGATATAAATCTATTCATGGAATGTCTTCAGTAATTGCTGGAATCCCATCGTTTAAAGAAGCATTTACTTCGTCTCCATATCCTAAACAAAAAATTGAATCTTTGGTTTCTATATTAAAGAACGAAGGATATGATACTTCCTTTTTTCATGGTGCACCAAATGGTTCTATGGGATTTCTTGGTTTTGGAAACATTTTGGGTTACGACCATTATTATGGAAAAAACGAATACGATAATGATGATGACTTTGATGGTTCTTGGGGAATTTGGGATGAACCTTTTATGCAGTATTTTAATAAAACACTATCACAAAAGAAAATGCCTTTTATGGCTACGTTATTCTCGGTTACTTCTCATGAACCCTATGTAATTCCAGATAAATATGAAGGAAAATTTCCAAAAGGGGACAATCCAATACACCAATGCATAGGTTATACCGATTATTCGTTAAAGCAATTTTTTAAAGCTGCTAAAAAAGAATCTTGGTACCAAAATACTATTTTTGTATTAGTTGCCGACCATGATAATTTAATTTATTATCCCGAATACGGTAAAGATCAAAACTTTCATACGGTTCCAATTTTATTTTTTACACCTAATGAAAAATATAAAGGAGTTAATAAAGATTGGGCACAACAAATTGATATTTATCCTACCTTATTAGACATGATGGGATATGATAAACCATTTAGAAGTTGGGGAAGAAGCTTGATAAGTGACGATAAGGTAAAACCATTTGTGATGCGCTATTCTTCCGATAAGTATCAAATGATGAGTGGAAATTTTATTTGTACCTTTGATGGTGAAAAAGCTGTTGGTTTTTATAATAAAGAAGATAAAGATTTGAAAAACAATTTAATAAGTCATCGAATACCCGAAATGAACTTGTTAGAATTACGATGCAAAGCATTTTTGCAAGATTATATGGAACGGATTATTGATAAAAAATTGACTTCAAAAGACAAATAAAAATGAGTATTAAAAAGAAAATTGTTGCAGCACTTATATTATTTGTATTAGTTATTGCTGGAAAATATATTTACGATCGTCATATTAATCATAATTTCATGACCATTACTGAAGGTAAAGTATACAAAAGTGGCACTATTCCTCCCGATGAAATTGAAAGTTATGTAAACAAATACCACATTAAATCTATTATAGATTTACGTTTTCCAGGTACTGGTGATGATGTAAACAATCCAGAAGTTCCTGCCGAGTTAACTGCCGAGAAAGAAGCAATTGCAAAAATTCCTGGGGTTAATTATTTTAACGATGGTTCAGATCAAGTGCCCAATCAAAAGAATCTAGATATTTTCTTTAATATTATGGATAACAAAGACAATTATCCAGTTCTAATTCATTGTTATCATGGTATAGGTAGAGCGCAAATGTATTCTGCAATTTACCGAATTGAATATGAAGGATTCTCTAATGAAGATGCACGGCATAAAGCTGCATTTCCATTTGCATTTAGTTCTTTTGACGATGGAAAACCTAAAGGAGAATATTTAAAAGCCTACAAAAGCCGAAAAGAATTAGCCATTACCAAAAAATAATTTCACAAAGTTTTCTGAATAATTTCTATAAAATTATTATTATTTTGTACGTATTTAAGAGTGTAATTCTGCATTGTTCTAATATTACTATTAAAAACACTATTTATAGTGTTTTTTTTTTGTTACAAACCGAAATTGAAAACATGTGATTTATATAAATTTTTCTAAAAATGTTATAATATTTTTCAATAGAAAATCGCGCAAATTTGTACTAAAGAAATCAAGTTATTTGTTTACTAATTCATAATTTATAAAATAGGTAAAGTAATTACAATAAATTGACTTGGTTATATGGGCAACGTAGAGTTTACGGAAGACTACGAATACAAGTAAGAGTCAATTACATGCACAGGAAGTTCATCTTCCTGTGCTTTTTTTAAATTAAAATTAGATTTGATAATTATGGGGTATCACATTCAGAAATGGGTGGGGCAAATACTAATAATAGTACTACTAAAAAAGTATTAATTCAAACACAAATACCACTGTTAATAATTCCTTCTAAGAAAAAAAGTAAATTATTTCAATTTATTTACATTAGGATTATTATGAAATAATAGAGCGATGATTACATAACCAACGCTCCTTTTTTTCTAAATTATAATTGAAATTACTGTTTTTCCACCCAAAGTCTTGCATTTACAAACGCTTCTATCCATGGGGAAACCTCGTCTTTCTTATCACTAGGATAATAAGCCCAGTTCCAAGGAAAAGTGGAACGTTCAATATGTGGCATCATTACTAGATGGCGGCCTGTTGCGTCACATAACATAGCTGTATTATAATCCGATCCATTAGGGTTTGCAGGATAGCTATCATAACTATATTTGGCTACAATGTTATAGTTACTTTCTTCATAAGGTAACTTAAATTTTCCTTCCCCATGCGAAACCCAAACACCAAGTGTAGTTCCTGCCAATGACGATAACATCACCGAATTGTTCTCTTGTACTTTCACCGATGTAAAAATACTTTCGTGTTTGTGCGAGTCGTTATGCAGCATTTTCCCGTGAACTACATGCTCTGGATTAACCAATTCTAATTCCATGAACAATTGGCAACCATTACAAATCCCAACCGAAAGTGTATCTTCTCTTTTAAAGAAATTTTGTAAAGCAGTTTTCGCTTTTTCGTTATATAAAAATGCTCCAGCCCAACCTTTAGCTGAACCCAAAACATCCGAATTGGAAAAACCACCAACAGCACCAATAAACTGAATATCTTCTAGATTTTCACGTCCTGTAATTAAATCAGTCATGTGAACGTCTTTCACATCAAACCCTGCTAAGTACATAGCATTCGCCATTTCACGCTCACTATTACTTCCTTTTTCACGAATAATTGCTGCTTTAGGTCTTGCTTCCTTCCCATTTGGAGAGGTGCTGGGAGTAAGGATTCCCGTAAAGTGTTTTGGAAATGTATATTGTAGAGCTTGATTTTTATAATTATCAAAACGCTCTTTTGCCTTATTATTTTTGGTTTGTTTTTGGTCTAATAAATACGAAGTTTTAAACCAAATATCTCTGTGTTTACTCACTTCCAACTTCCAACTTCCAACTTCTAACAAATTACTTTCTTCCACTTTTCCAATTTTGAAAATCTCCAAACCTTGAAAAGCAGTTTCAAAAGTAGTATCGTCTTTTGCTTGCAACACAACTCCAATATTTTCTGAAAATAAAATCTTAACTAAATCTTTTTCTTCAAAACAATCAAAATTCAATTTCATTCCAGCCTCTATTACGGCTGTAGTTCCCCCTTCGGGGGTTAGGGGGCTAAAACACATTTCCAATAAAGTAGAAATTAATCCACCACTTCCTATGTCATGTCCTGCAAGGATTTGTCTATCTTTTATTAAATTTTGAATGGTATTAAACGCATTTTTAAAATAGTTAGAATCCTTAATAGTAGGAGTTTCCGTTCCAATTTTATTTAAAGTTTGTGCAAACGAACTTCCACCTAATTTAAATTCATCTTGCGATAAATTAATATAATAAATCGAACCACCATTGCGTTGCAAAACAGGTTCAACAACCTTAGTAATATTCGAACAATTTCCTACTGCAGAAATAATAACCGTTCCTGGAGCAATCACTTCGTCATTTGGATATTTTTGTTTCATTGAAAGTGAATCTTTCCCTGTTGGAATATTGATTCCCAATTCGATAGCAAAGTCCGAACTCGCCTGAACTGCTTCATACAATCGAGCATCTTCGCCTTCATTTTTACAGGCCCACATCCAGTTGGCAGAAAGTGAAACACTTTGCAAATTATCTTTTAACGGAGCAAAAACAATATTAGTTAACGCTTCACCAATAGCATTTCTACTACCAGCTTTTGGATCAATCAATGCCGAAATAGGCGCATGTCCTATAGAAGTCGCAATTCCTTCTTTTCCGTTATAGTCCAAAGCCATTACACCAACATTGTTCAATGGCAATTGTAAAGGTCCAACACATTGTTGTTTGGCAACTTTTCCACCCACACATCGGTCTACTTTATTAGTCAACCAATCTTTACAAGCAACCGCTTCTAGTTGTAATACTTGTTCTAAATAAGTTGGAATATTTTCGGTAGTATATTCTAAATCGGTATATTTTCTAACCACAGTTTTGTCGTTCATGACCACTTTTGGCGAACTTCCAAATAGGTCTTCTAAGGCAAAATCCATTGGTTTCTCTCCAGTAGTTTTGCTTTCAAAAGTAAATCTATGATTGCCTGTAACTTCACCAACTTGGTACATTGGTGAACGCTCTCTATCTGCTATACATTGCAAGGTATCGATATCTTTCTGTCCGATAACCAATCCCATGCGTTCTTGACTTTCGTTTCCGATGATTTCCTTAGCAGATAGGGTAGGGTCGCCAACAGGCAATTTATCTAAATCGATTAAACCACCGGTTTCTTCCACCAATTCCGATAGGCAATTCAAATGTCCACCTGCACCATGATCGTGAATAGAAACAATAGGATTTTTATCACTTTCTACCAAGCCACGAATGGCATTAGCAGCACGTTTTTGCATTTCAGGATTAGATCTTTGAATAGCGTTTAATTCTATTCCAGAACCTAAAGCACCAGTATCTGCAGAAGAAACTGCTGCGCCACCCATTCCAATTCTATAGTTTTCACCACCAAGAATTACAATTTTATCTCCGGTTTTTGGTGTTTGTTTTTGTGCTTGCGATGCTTTTCCGTAACCAATTCCACCCGCTTGCATGATTACTTTATCGTAACCTAATTTACGGTTGTCTTCATCGTGTTCAAAGGTCAAAATAGAACCCGTAATTAAGGGTTGTCCAAATTTATTTCCAAAATCGGAAGCACCATTTGAGGCTTTAATCAAAATATCCATTGGTGTTTGGTACAACCATTTTCGTTTGGACATGCCATTCTCCCAATTTCTATTTTCTTCTAATCTAGAATAGGCAGTCATATAAACTGCAGTTCCAGCCAATGGCAATGAACCTTGACCACCAGCCAATCTATCACGAATTTCCCCCCCTGAACCTGTTGCAGCACCATTAAAAGGCTCTACGGTGGTTGGGAAATTATGCGTTTCTGCTTTTAATGAAATAACTGAATCGAACTGTTTTTTGGTATAAAAATCAGGCTTATCGGCAGTGTTGGGCGCAAATTGCTCCACAGTTGGCCCTTTAATGAACGCTACATTATCTTTGTAAGCCGAAACAATATCGTTAGGATTTTCGGCTGCTGTTTTTTTAATTAATTTGAATAATGAATAAGGTTTTTCTACTCCATCAATTACAAACTTTCCGTTGAAAATCTTATGACGGCAATGTTCCGAATTTACTTGAGAGAATCCAAACACTTCCGAATCGGTAAGTTTTCTATTTAATTTTTTAGATAGATTTTCCAAATATTCTACTTCGTCAGTACTTAAGGACAAACCTTCTTGTTGGTTATAAACGGCAATATCCTCAATTTCTAAAATAGCTTCCGGTTGGATTTTTATTGTAAAAATATCTTGGTGCAATTCAGTATATTTTTGCGAAAGCATGGGATCGAAAGCAACAAAATCAGCAGCAACTTTTTCAAATTCTTCTATTCGAGTGATGCCCTCAATGCCCATATTTTGAGTAATTTCAACAGCATTAGTGCTCCATGGCGTTACCATTGCAGCTCGAGGACCAACAAAAAAATCCGCAAGTACGGATTCCTCTATTTTAGTTGCGTTACCAAAAAGCCAATTTAATTTAGAAATTGTTTCTGTAGAAAGTTCATTTTGTGTTTGCTTTGCTAGTTCGCTGTTGCTCGTGTGAACAGCAAATACAGTAGTGGTTTCGTTACCGAAAAAGTGAATCATTGTGTTGTGTTGTTGGTAGGGACAAGTTGCAACTTGTCTTTTTGTTGTAATTGCAAATTTAGTTTAAAAAACAGAAGTAGCAAAATGAGTTATCAATAGTTTTTAACCGGTTTTTGACAATTTTATGATAAAAAAAGCCTTCTAAAAGAAGGCTTCTAAAATTAGTTTGCTATAAATTGGTAGGCGCCAATATTGGTATTGGTTGAATTTCTTGGTTTATTTAAAATATCGAATGGGCTAGCGGCAGCAGGGGCTACTTTTGCAAATAAATCTTCAATAGGCCACATTTGGTTGTTGGCTATACTTTTAAACTTTGGATTAATATTCTTTTTATTGCCATTTTGCTCCAAACGAATGCTGTCATACAAAGAATTTGCTATTAAAAACGAACTTAAATCATTTACTTTAAATAAGCAATTGTTGAAAGTTGTTGTGAATGAAGTTCCCTTTTTCTCTAATGAAATTTCGTTGCTATTAGAACCATAAACAATACAGTTACTTAAACTAACCGCAGTGGGTTTAACTAGGTAAGCAGTGTCAGTTTCTAAATAGTCGTTTAAAATAACCGCAGCTTGTTTAGAACTATTCCAGTTATTGTTGAAAGTGCAATTAGTAAAATTATATGTTCCACCATAAGTTGCAGCAACATTGGCTTGACCAGAATTATTAATAACTAAATTATCTGCAGTTATTTGAGCTGTTCTACCCAATATTCCATAGTTAGAACAATTGTAAAATTGGGAATTTTTAATAGTAAATTTTGTAAACGAATTATCCGTAGTTAAGGCTAGATTATTCGATAAAATACCAACCGTTGCGTTCTTTAAAGTAAGATGTTCTATAAAATTATTAGGAGAATTAGAAAAATTTATAATTGCTGTCCATTGCCCTGGCACCTCCGAATAATCAGGTTCTAGTCGATCTCCTTCAAATATAACTTCTTTAGATAAATCTTCAGGATTATGGGTTGCAGAGGGCAATCCGTTAATTTTAATAGTTCCATTTTTGGCAATAATTAAACCAGAATTGGCATGAAAATGAACTCGTGCACCACTAATAACATTTAAAGTTTCATTATCAGGCACCAAAGCATAGCCATAAATTACGTAGGGTTTGTCATTTCCCCAATTGTATTCATCATGATTTATAGGGTCGTTGTGGTCGAGAGTGCTACCCACAATGGTTACGGGTTGGTTTGTGTCGTCATTACCCAAACTGATACCTTCATAAGTAAAAGTATTGTCAGCATTTTGAGTTCTATGTGGATAAATAAAATAGGCATCTTGAATTAATGTTACTAATTCAACTGTTTGTGGTGCACCTGTAATATTGGAAAATTCAATTTTATCGGTATATAAAAAATCGGTAGGATTAGCACTGGCAACATCGCTAGTAACTTCCACAAAAATAAAAAGACTATCCTTAGCCAAAAGTTCTACATTGCTAAATATTTTGCCTTGAGCTCCCGTATCGCCAGTCATTCCGTCTACCATAATTCGGTATTTTGAATTAAGTCCTTTTCCGAGTTGGATTTTCGGAATAGATATGTCCTTATTACTTCGATTGTACACTTTTAAAGTATAGGTACTTGAACCAATATTGGTAAAAACGGTATCTAAATAAACGGTGTCTTTCGAGAATTCTAAACCGCCAGTACTAGGCTCAAAAGCAAAGTCATTTCGGCAAGAGGTTAGGCTAATAGCAATTCCTGCAAGGAATAAAAAAAGTAATTTACGCATGTCTAAAATTCTAATTTGTAAATGTAGGTAATTATTTGAAAACTTAAAACTGCAATTTCTAAAATAGATAACGTGAAAAGATGTATTTTAGTTTGTTAATGGTAAACAAATTCTACATATCTATTAAAAAACACTAATTTTGCCAAAAAATATACCCATGGTTTTTGATAGAGAAAAAATGCTACAACTTTGCAATGATTGGTCTAAAAACACTTTAATGCAAACTTTAGAGATTGAATATACCGACGCTGGCGAAGATTTTCTGGTGGCAACCATGCCTGTAACTTCAAGAGTACACCAACCAATGGGGTTGTTGCATGGCGGTGCTTCTGTAGCGTTAGCAGAAAGTGTGGGTAGTGCTGCATCTTTAATGTTTGTTAATCCTGAAAAGCAAGAAGTTCGCGGCATAGAAATTTCGGCAAATCATGTTAGAAGTAAAAAAGAAGGAATTGTTACTGCTACGGCAAGGATTCTTCATAAAGGAGCAAGTATTCACTTGTGGGAAATTAGAATTGTAGATGAAAAGGAGAATTTAATTTCGCTTTGCAAATTGACTAATATGGTTTTACCTAGAAGATAATGAGTACTTTATTCCAAAAGATAGCCGAACAATTGTATGCTAAATTGCCATTTGTAAGCTATTGCAAACCCAATTCGGATAAAACAATTGCACTTTTTCAAAAAAATGACGAATTGTTTTTGTTGGAGGAAGGAAGTGCTGGCTTTGCCTTTGTATCATTTGATAACGAAAAAAAATATTTAATTCCAGAAAAATATTCCGATGTTTATGTGGAAAAGGTTAATGATTTAGATTGTATTTTTTCAAATACTAAAGAATATATTATAGATGGTACTGCCAAAGATAATTTTGAAAACCTAGTTAAAAAAGCGCTTCAAGAAATTGAAAAAGGTTCTTTTGAAAAAGTAGTTTTATCTAGAAAGGAATTAATTGATTTGGATAATTTTCAATTGGAATTGGTTTTTAATTCTTTAGTTTCGAATTATCCAACTGCGTTTAAGTATTGTTTTTATCATCCTAAAGTTGGTTTTTGGATGGGAGCCACTCCTGAACAATTTGTTAAAATTGAAAACAATAAAATTAAAACTGTTGCTTTAGCTGGAACACAGTTAAATACTGAATCACAAAAAGTTATATGGGAAGAGAAAGAATTAAATGAACAACAAACTGTTACAGATTTTATTGTAAACACACTTCATACGGTTTCTAGCGCCGTTACTAAATCGGAGCCTTATTCTTTTCAGGCAGGTTCTGTAGTTCATATTAAAACCGATATTGAAGCCACTTTAAGTTCCCAAATGGATTTACCAAAAATAATAAATTTGTTGCATCCAACCCCTGCAGTTTGTGGATTTCCTAAAGAAATAGCCAAAGAGTTTATTTTGAAAAATGAAGGTTACGAAAGAGAATTTTACGCAGGATATTTAGGCGAATGGAATAAAGATTTCTTAATTTATAAGGAAGGAGTCTGCGATTTATTCGTAAATTTACGTTGCATGAAACTTAGAATGGATTCTAAATCAAAAGTTGCGCAAGCACAATTATTTATTGGTTGCGGAATTAATATCGGGAGCGACCCCGAAAAAGAGTTTTTGGAAACCGTGAATAAATCGCAAACAATAAAAAAAATCTTGTAAGTAGTTTATAACTAACTTTGCACATTAATATTTAGATTATGAAATTAGACATACTAGCCTTTGGAGCCCATCCAGATGATGTAGAATTAGGATGTAGTGGTACCATTGCAAAAGAAATTAGCCTAGGAAAAAAAGTAGGTATAGTCGATTTAACACGTGGAGAATTAGGAACTCGAGGTTCTGTTACTATTCGTAATTCGGAATCTGCAAAAGCTTCTGAGATTTTAGGTATTTCTATAAGAGAAAATCTAGATATGCGGGACGGTTTCTTCATTAATGATGAAGTACATCAAATGAAAGTTGTTGAAAAGATTAGAAAGTACCAACCAGAAATTGTTATATGTAATGCAATTCAGGACCGGCATATTGATCACGGAAAAGGAAGTAAATTAGTTTCAGATGCTTGTTTTCTTTCAGGATTGCGTAGGATAGAAACATCTATTGATGGAATACTTCAAGAAGTATGGCGACCAAAAGTTGTTTATCATTATATACAATGGGAAAACATTACTCCCGATTTTGTAGTAAATATTTCAGGCTTTCTAGAGATTAAAATGAAATCTATTTTAGCTTATGGTTCTCAATTTTATAATCCAAATACTAATGAGCCAGAATCACCAATTACTTCTAAAAACTTCTTAGATAGTGTAAAATATCGTGCCCAAGATTTAGGAAGGATTATAGGAGTAGAGCATGGTGAAGGATTTACCGTTGAAAGGTATATGGCTGTCAATAGTTTAAGTGATTTGATTTAATTTTTTTAATTTTTCCTTGCAAAAGGAAAACTTTTGCAATATATTTGCACTCGTTAAAATGGTGGTTGTAGCTCAGCTGGTTAGAGCGCTGGTTTGTGGTGCCGGAAGTCGCCGGTTCGAACCCGGTCATCCACCCTTAATTAAAAAGCCTTGAAGAAATTCAAGGCTTTTTTTGTATATAATGTGTAGTTCTGAAATATCCAATACATCAATATTTTGGTCCAATAGAATCACCTTAATTATTTTTAGAAGTTTATTAAAATTAGGGATAGAAAAGTCATTTGGATACGAATAAGACAGAAGCGATAATAAAAAGTACGTTTCAGTTTTAAGACATTTCTGTTAAAGGTAAAGAAAAATGCTTTTTTCCCTATGTATTATAATCTAGGAACTTTCTGAACACAATAGCAAACCATTAAAATTAATATTTTTGGATTGCCTTTTGAAATAAAAAGGAATTGAAATTGATAACAAAAAAATAATATTTGATAAAGATTCTTTAGATTTAGTAAATTGTTTTGTTGTGGATAAAGTTTCTCCCTAATTACATTTTATTGGAATTTAATTTTTTTGTAAATTTGATAACAAATAGTATAAAAATGAAATACAAAAGTTTAGTAGTTAGTGTTCTTTTTTTCGGAATAGTTTTTTCGTGTGCCAAAAATCCGTTTACAGGTAAAAATACTTTGGCATTAGTTCCAAATAGTGAAATTTTGCCATCAGCATTTCAGCAATACGGTCAGTTTTTAAAAGAAAATAAAGTTATAGCAGGAACTTCCGATGCCAAAAGAGTAGAATTGGTTGGAACCAAAATAAAAGATGCTGCCGAAAAATGGCTAAATGCCAATGGTTATCAAGGATATTTAAAAGAGTACCAATGGGAAAATAAATTGGTAAATAGCAAGGAAGTTAATGCTTGGTGTATGCCTGGCGGAAAGATTGTAGTTTATTCTGGAATATTACCAATAACTAAAGATGAAGCAGGTTTAGCAACTGTTTTAGGTCACGAAGTTTCTCATGCACTTGCCAATCACGGGCAGCAAAGAATGAGTGCTGGTTTATTACAACAGTTAGGAGCTGCAGGAGTTCAAGTAGCTGTTGGAACTAAAACTGCACAAACCCAACAAATAGCTTTGACTGCTTATGGAGCTGTTACTCAATATGGTGGTATGCTTCCGTTTAGTAGAAGCCATGAAAGTGAAGCCGATAAAATAGGATTAATATTAATGGCAATAGCAGGTTATAATCCTGAGCAGGCAGTTTTGTTTTGGGAACGAATGTCGGCTAATGCTGCTGCATCTGGTCAATCCCCACCAGAATTTGCTAGTACGCACCCATCCGATGCTACAAGAATTGCCGATTTAAAAGCATTAATTCCGCTAGCAAAAGCAGAAGCCACAAAATTTGGCGTAACTTTTAAATACTAGTTGCCAATTATAAAAAAAGAGTATATTTGAAACCATTCTAATTGTTTAGAATGTTTTTTTAATTTATATTTTATTATGCCAAATTTACCAAAAGGTCATCCAAAACTTCTTAATGCTTGGGCATTTTATGATTGGGCCAATTCTGTTTATAGTTTAGTAATCGCATCAGCTGTTTTCCCGATTTTTTACGAATTGATATTTAAAGAAACCGGCAAAAACTATGTCTTGTTTTTTGGAATGAAATGCAAAGACACTGCAATGATAAGTTTTGTAACGGCTTTTGCTTTTTTAATAGTAGCTATTTGCTCACCGATACTTTCTGGAATTTCCGATTATTTAGGAAATAAAAAAGTGTTCATGCGATTTTTCTGTTATCTAGGAGGACTTTCTTGTATTGGTTTATATTGGTTTGAAGTAGATAATTTGTTTTGGAGTTATACTGCTTATTTTTTTGGTTTAATTGGTTTTTGGTCAAGTTTGGTTTTTTATAATTCGTATTTACCAGATATTGCTTTTCCAGAACAACAGGATAGAGTGAGTGCAAGAGGTTTCTCTATGGGGTATATAGGTAGCACCATTCTGTTAGTTATTAATTTATTGATGGTGATGTTTCCGCATACTTTTGGAATTGAATCTCCCAAAATGGCAATGCGAATTTCCTTCGTAATGGTTGGAATTTGGTGGATTGGCTTTAGTCATGTTACCTATTATTATTTACCAAAAGGAAATAGAAACAATATTCCTTTAACAAGAGATTTTATCTTCAAAGGATTTCATGAATTGCAAGTAGTATGGAAACAATTGCAAGAAAATCTTGCTTTAAAAAGATACTTATATAGTTATTTTGTATTTATAATGGCAGTGCAAACAGTTATGCTTATTGCGACTTATTTTGGTGCAACTGAAATAAATTGGGAAAGTGATGATAAAACCATGGGCTTAATTATAAGTATCTTATTAATTCAATTAGTTGCTGTGGTTGGTGCTGTGATTACTTCAAGGGCTTCTGAAAAATTTGGAAATATCAACACTTTAATTTTCTTGAATGGTGTTTGGGCAATACTTTGTGCTTTTGCTTATTTTGTTCACACTCCAGTTGAATTTTATGCAACTGCAGGGTTTGTAGGTTTGGTAATGGGTGGAATCCAATCTATTGCACGATCTACCTATTCAAAACTATTACCCGAAACAAAAGACACTGCTTCGTTCTTTAGTTTTTATGACGTTACGGAAAAAGTTGGAATCGTTATTGGTATGACCATATACGGAACTGTAGATTTAATAACAGGTTCCATGCGAAATGCAATTGTATTTCTTGGAGTGTTTTTTGTAATTGGATTGGTGCTTTTAACACGAGTTCCACAACAAAATAATTTAGATTTAAAAAAATAATAATTATATTTGAACAAATTTAGTATTATGAATAATCAACGACTTTCTTTAGCAACAATACTGCTTGCTTCTATTTTTATTTTTTCTTCTTGTAACAATGAACCAGTTGATTCAGTTTTGGCTGCACAACTTGCAGAATATAATAATTCTACTGTTATCAGTGGGACTACTGGAGGTGGAAGCACAGGAACAATTACAACTTCATCTGTTGTTGGTACTTATCTTTTGACTGCTTTTAATACTTCAATTCCAACCGATTTGAATTCAGATGGAACAGCTTCAACTAATCAATTATCAGAAACTAATTGTTATAACAATATGCTTTTAACATTAAATTCTAATAATACTTTTGTTGCAAATTCTAAAGGGATTGATATTGTTTCTAATGGTACCACAGAAACAATGTCCTGTTTTACAGACCCAGATGATACCGGAACTTGGAGTTTAGTTGGAAATACATTAACATTAACTACAGCAGCAACACCTCCAGTTGTTGAAACCTATACTGTTTCAGGAAATACTATTTCTGCAACGGCTAATAATGGTCAAGTTGTTGGTTATGATACCATAAACCATGCACCAGCTTATTTAACTTGTAATATTACGGTTGTATATACTAAACAATAATAAGTAAAAGGCCTATTTCAATCCGTCTATATGGCGGATTTTTTTTAGTGGCATAATCCTTGACTCTAAAAGTAGGTATTAAAAATTAATTCGTACGCCACTTTTTTAAGGTTACCCATTGAATTTTCTTTAATAAAACTAGCGCAAATCTTATATTTGCTAAATAATTACTAATTTAATAATGTCATATTGACCTAATTTATGCTATGTCAAATCAAAAAATTATAACTTTTGACAGTTTGTCACTCCAAGAATTTGATTCAGAAGCAGAGTTAATCCCGCTTTTAACACCAGAAGATGAAGAGGAAATGACCAACGAAGAACTTCCAGGTTCCTTACCAATATTACCTTTACGAAATACCGTTTTATTTCCAGGAGTTGTAATTCCAATTACTGCTGGTAGAGATAAATCCATTAAGTTAATTAACGAGGCCTATGCAGGGAATAAAATTATTGGTGTTGTTGCTCAAAAAAATGAAGAAGAAGAAGATCCAACGATAAACGATATCCATCATGTGGGTACCGTTGCTAGAATTCTTCGTGTTTTAAAAATGCCCGATGGAAACATTACCGTTATTCTTCAAGGAAAGAAACGTTTTGAAATTGATTCGGTCATTTCAGAAACACCCTATATTTCAGCTACTATTAAAGAAGTTCCTGAAAAACGTCCTAAAAAGAACGACAAAGAATTTAATGCAATTGTAGAATCTGTTAAAGAATTAGCAATTGAAATAATACGTGAAAGTCCGAATATTCCTACCGAAGCAACTTTTGCAATAAAAAATATTGAGAGTCAATCGTTTCTAATCAATTTTGTTTCTTCTAATATGAATCTTTCTGTAGAAGAGAAGCAAAATTTATTGATGATGCACGTTCTTAAAGAAAGAGCCTTAGAAACCTTGCGTTACATGAATGTAGAGGTGCAAAAATTGGAATTGAAAAACGATATCCAATCTAAAGTTCGTTTTGATTTAGACCAACAACAACGCGAATATTTCTTGCACCAACAAATGAAAACCATCCAAGAAGAATTGGGAGGTGTTTCTAACGAGCAAGAATTTGAAGAAATGCGCCAACGTGCCAAAACCCAGAAATGGGATGATAAAACTCAAAAACATTTTGAAAAAGAATTTTCCAAAATGCAACGCATGAATCCGCAAGCGCCTGATTTTGGTATACAAAGAAACTATTTAGATTTATTTTTAGATTTACCTTGGAACAAATATTCTAAAGATAATTTCGATTTAAAACATGCTCAAAAAGTTTTAGATCGCGACCATTTTGGACTAGAAGATGTTAAAAAAAGAATGATTGAGCATCTTGCAGTTTTAAAACTGCGTAACGATATGAAATCGCCAATTATTTGTTTGACAGGACCTCCAGGAGTTGGAAAAACTTCTATTGGAAAATCGGTTGCTCAGGCTTTAGGTAGAGAATACGTTCGTATTTCCTTAGGTGGATTGCGAGACGAAGCAGAAATTCGTGGACATAGAAAAACCTATATTGGTGCCATGCCTGGTAGAATTATTCAAAGTATTAAAAAAGCAACTACTTCCAATCCGGTATTTATATTGGATGAAATAGATAAACTTTCAGTTAGCAATCAAGGCGATCCTTCTTCGGCATTGTTAGAAGTATTGGATCCAGAACAAAACAATTCCTTCTACGATAATTTCCTTGAATTGGGTTATGACTTGTCAAAAGTGATGTTTATTGCTACTTCTAATTCCATGTCAACCATTCAACCTGCTTTGAGAGATAGAATGGAAGTTATCCAAATGACTGGATATACCACAGAAGAAAAAGTAGAAATTGCCCGCCAACATTTATTTCCAAAACAATTAAAAGAACACGGATTAAACACTAAAGATTTAACAATTGGTAAAAAACAATTTGAAAAAATTGTAGAAGGTTATACTCGTGAATCGGGAGTTCGAAGTTTGGAACAAAAAGTTGCACAAGTAATTCGTAATGCTGCCAAATCTGTTGCAATGGAGGAAGATTACAATAAAAAAGTTACCGATGAAGATATTGTAAAAATTCTAGGTGCTCCAAAATTAGAGCGCGATAAATCCGAAGGAAATGAGGTTGCTGGAGTAGTTACTGGTTTGGCATGGACTTCTGTAGGAGGTGATATTCTTTTTATTGAATCCTTGATTTCCAAAGGAAAAGGAATACTTACCTTAACTGGGAATTTAGGTACGGTTATGAAAGAATCTGCAACAATTGCAATGGAATATATTAAAGCAAATGCTGAAATTTTCGGATTAAATCCGGATGTAATTTCTAAATACAACATCCATCTTCACGTTCCAGAAGGAGCAACGCCAAAAGATGGACCAAGTGCTGGGATTGCTATGCTAACCTCTTTAGTTTCGTTATATACCCAACGCAAAATAAAAAAAGGATTAGCAATGACTGGTGAAATTACCCTTCGTGGTAAAGTATTACCGGTAGGTGGAATTAAAGAAAAAATTCTTGCAGCTAAAAGAGCCAACATCAAAGAAATCATTCTTTGCCAGGAAAATAAAAGTGATATTGAAGAAATAAAAGCTGATTATCTGGTAGGATTGACCTTTCATTATGTAAAAGAAATGAGTGAAGTTATTGCACTTGCATTAACTAACGAAAAAGTTAAAAATGCAAAAATAATAGATTAATTAGTACTTAATAAAATCCAAAAGGCATGAGAAATTTTACCTCATGCCTTTTTTATTTCTGTTTTTGCTTTAAGTTTAAAAATAATATCTTCGCATTTTCGTTATAGGTTAAGTTTAGTTCCAATTTTAGTATGATTAAAAGACTATTTATCTCCATTGTATTACTTTTTTGCACCATGACTTATGGGCAAATAGGAGGTAAGTCGGTATACCAATTTCTGAATTTGGTTACTTCACCAAGGCAGGCCGCTTTAGGTGGAAAAGTCCTAACTATTTTTGACGAAGATGTGAACCAAGCACATTTTAATCCCGCAACAATCAATCCAGAAATGGATAACCATCTTGCTGTGAATTATGGTAGTTATTTTGGTGCAGTTACTTATGGTACTGCAGCTTACGCTTATACCTACGATCGACATTTGCAAACTTTGCACGTTGGTGTGAATTATGTGAATTATGGAAAATTGGATGGTTATGATGAAAACGGAACTGCAACTTCTTCCTTTACAGGAAGTGAAATGGCACTATCAATGGGGTATTCTTATAACGTTCCGTTTACCGATTTTTATTTTGGTGGTAATGCCAAATTTATTTCGTCTTCTTTAGAAAGTTATACTTCTTATGGTGCTGCAGCCGATTTAGGTGCTTTGTTTATTGATAAACAAAACGATGTAAATTGGGCTTTGGTAGTGCGAAATATTGGAACCCAAATAACGACCTATTCTGGAACTCGAGAGAAATTACCTTTGGAAGTTTTGATAGGAGTTTCGCAAGAAGTAGAAAATGTTCCTTTACGATGGCATTTAACGTTAGAAAATCTGCAACAATGGAATATTGCATTTTCCAATCCTAACAGAGCAATAAGCAGCATTGATGGATCAGTAACTCCCGAAAAAGTTGGTTTTATGAACAATGTGCTTCGCCACGTGGTTTTTGGAGGCGAATTGTTTCCCAAAAAAGGATTTAATTTACGTTTTGGATATAATTTCCGACGTGCAGAAGAACTTCGAGTGGTAGACCAACGTAATTTCTCAGGAATATCTTTGGGTTTTGGATTGAAAATGGGAAATATTAAATTCAATTATTCTTATTCCAGATATTCCTTAGCAGGAAACTCAAGTCTTTTTGGCTTGACCATGAATTTTCAAAATTAGATTTTAGTTTCTTAATTCCTTACTTATCTTTGTAACAACAAAATTTAGTATACTTAGCGCCTTTATGCCACCAAAAATATGAAAAAAATTACTATTGCAATTGACGGTTTTTCCTCTACCGGAAAAAGTACTTTAGCCAAACAATTAGCCAAACATTTAGGATATATCTATGTAGACACTGGTGCAATGTATCGTGCTATTACCTTATTTGCAATGGAAAACGGCTATATTTCTAAAGATTTTTTAGATAAAGAATCCTTAGTAAATAGTCTTTCAAGTATTAAATTACATTTCCAGTTCAATGCCGATTTAGGTTTTGCTGAAATGTATTTGAATGAGGTGAATGTAGAAAAAGAAATACGAACTATTGAGGTTTCTAGTTTTGTAAGTAAAATTGCCGAAATTTCGGAAGTTCGTGTAAAATTGGTAGAACAACAACAAGAAATGGGCAAGAATAAAGCCATTGTAATGGACGGAAGAGATATTGCAACCGTAGTTTTCCCGGATGCTGAATTGAAAATATTCATGACTGCTAGTCCAGAAACTCGTGCCCAAAGACGATTTGACGAATTAGATGCCAAAGGTGATACGGTAACTTATGAAGAAGTATTAGCAAATGTTCAAGAACGCGATTACATAGACACCCACAGAGATGATTCTCCTCTAGTAATGGCAGAAGATGCAATTGAAATTGACAATTCGTATTTAACTCGTGAGGAGCAATTTGATGCTGTTTTAGAATTAGTTGAAGAAAAAATTAATACCTAAACTAAAATATTCCAAATTCCAAATCCCAAATTTCAAAAAATCATTTAAATATAATTTTTTGGAATTTGGGATTTGACATTTGGAAATTTAGATAATAATAGTAGATTTACAATCTATTTACAAAAACCTAACACTATTATGAATATAAAGTTCAAATTAACTTTAATGAGTTTCCTACAATTTTTCGTTTGGGGAGCTTGGTTGATTACCGTTGCAAATTATTGGTTTGGAACTAAACATTGGAGTGGTGCCGAATTTGGTGCTATCTTTTCTACATTAGGATTGTCTTCAATTATAATGCCTGCTTTAACAGGTATTATAGCTGATAAATGGATTAATGCCGAAAAATTGTACGGGATTTTGCATGTTTTAGGAGGTATTGCTCTATTGTATCTCCCTCAAGTAGAGGATCCAACAACTTTTTATTATGTTATTTTTGCAGCAATGTTGTGCTATATGCCAACTATTTCTTTATCCAATTCTATCGCTTATAATATCTTAAAAACCAATAATTTTGATGTAGTAAAAGTATTTCCTCCTATACGTGTATGGGGAACTGTTGGATTTATCGCTGCCATGTGGATAACCAATTTAACAGGAAATAAAGCATCTTACAATATGTTTTATCTCTCGGCTATTGCCGCATTTATATTAGGTGTTTATTCGTTTACACTGCCTAAATGTCCACCACAAAAATTAATTGCGACCGATGCTTCTTTAGGAGAAAAATTAGGATTAAACGCCTTTAAATTATTTGGAACTTACAAAATGGCATTGTTTTTTATTTTCTCTATGTTTCTTGGAGGGGCCCTACAATTAACCAATATGTATGGCGATGTATATTTATCTGAATTTTCTAAAGTCCCTCAATATGCCGATTCGTTTGTAGTGAAATACTCGACTATTATTATGTCTATTTCTCAAATATCAGAAACATTATTTATCTTGGCAATCCCGTTTTTCTTGAAACGATTTGGCATCAAACAAGTAATGTTAATTTCGATGTTGGCTTGGGTTTTGCGTTTTGGATTATTTGCTTTCGGAAATCCTGTAGATGGTTTGTGGATGATTATACTTTCTTGTATCGTTTACGGAATGGCATTCGATTTCTTTAATATTTCGGGTTCTTTATTTGTAGAAACAACAACTGATTCTAAAATACGTTCTTCGGCACAAGGTTTATTTATGATGATGTCCAACGGTTTTGGAGCATTCTTTGGTGGATTGTTAAGTGGAATAGTTATCGATAAATTCTTCACCCAAGATGGAATAAGAGATTGGCATAATATATGGCTTGCCTTTTCGGGATATGCCTTAGTAATTTCAGTTTTGTTTGCAGTTTTCTTTAAGCACAAACACGATCCAGAAGAAGTAGCGAATGTTAGTCATTAATAAAAGAATTATATAAGCAAAATACAATCATTTCTCTCTAGGAGTGTATCCATAACTCATTTGTTTACCCCACGGCTTCTTTATAAACTCGTAAGCACCGTTCCCTAGATTCTTTATGATCTACAATTGGTTTTGGATAGTATTGGGTTTCCAATTCTGGAATCCATTTTTTGATGTATTTTAAGTCTTTGTCGAACTTTTTTATTTGCTCTGTGGGATTGAAAATTCTAAAATAGGGTGCTGCATCTACGCCACTTCCTGCTGCCCATTGCCAATTTCCAACATTACTAGATTGGTCATAATCTAAAAGTTTGGTTGCAAAATAAGTTTCGCCCCATCGCCAATCGATCAATAAATGTTTGCATAGAAAACTGGCTACTATCATTCGAACTCGATTGTGCATGTGTCCGGTTGCATTTAGTTCGCGCATTCCTGCATCCACAAACGGATAGCCTGTTTTTCCAGAGCACCATTTTTGGAATAATTCTTCGTTGTTGTCCCATTGAATGGCATCGTATTTTGGTCGGAAACAAGATTTTGCAGTATGAGGGAAATGCCATAAAATTTGCATAAAAAATTCCCTCCAAATGAGTTCTTTAAAGAAGGTTTCGTTGTTGCTTTCAATTGCTTTTGCAACCATTTTCCGAATGGAAACGGCACCAAATCGTAGGTAAATTCCAAGATAAGAAGTTTTATTTAATGCAGGAAAATTTCGGGTTGCTTCATAATTATCTATTAAGCCTTTAGAAATGTCATACGGAGTTACTTTTATCGAAGAAGTTTCAAATTCTATTTCTTTTAAACTTAAAAAAGAGTAGGAGTGATGTGTAATTTTATCCAACAAACCTTCTGAATTATAATGTACTAATTGAATTTTCTTGAAGGCATCTTTCCATTTATTAGAGAAAGGTGTATAGACTACATAAGGCGTTCCATCGTCTTTAACAACCTCACTTTTTTCAAAAATTACTTGATCTTTGCTGGTTTTGAATTCGATGTTGTTCTCTTTGAAAAGATGGAACAAATCTAAATCGCGTTTTCGAGCATAAGGTTCGTAATCGTGGTTGGTGTAAATTGCTTTAATTTTGTTTTCGGCAATTAGTTTTGGAAATACTTCAGAAGGTGTTCCGTGAAAAATGGCTAACGATTTTCCGATGCTTCCCAATTGATTTTGCATTTTCTCCAATTGCTGGTGGATAAACGTTACTCGGGCATCGTCTTTGGGTAATTGCAAAAGTATAGTATCATCAAAAATGAAAATAGGAAGAACTACTTCACCACTATTTAAAGCATGAAAAAGTCCGGTATTATCTTCTAAACGTAAATCGCGACGGAACCAAAAAATATTCATTTATAATTATTTACCCATTAACTAATAAAGTAGACATTCCTCCATCTACGTGAAAGATTTGTCCAGAAATCCAACTGCTTTTTTCGCTTAATAAAAAACTTGCCATTTGTGCCATATCGTCAGGAGTTCCAACTCGTTTTAAAGGGTGTCTTTCTGCCGATTTTTCTTTTTTTACGTCATTGTTCAAGAACTTGTCTGCCAATGGTGTATCGGTTAAAGAAGGCGCAATTACATTCACTCTTATTTTAGGTGCGTATTCGGCTGCTAATGCTTTAGCAAATCCCTCGATGGCGCCTTTTGCAGCAGCAACACTGGTGTGAAAAGGCATTCCCATACTAGCGGCAACAGAACTAAACAATACAATACTGGATTGATTGGATACGGTCAAATTGGGCAAGACGGTTTGAATAACTTTCACCAAACTTATGAAATTTATTTGCATATCGGTTTCAAAACTTTCGGGTTTTAAACCACGAAATGGTCTTAAGTTGATGCTTCCTGGACAATATACCAAGCCATCAATAACTTCGGGAAGTTTTGTAGTGTCTAGTGTTTCGGTTAAAGCTTCAAACGGGATGTGAGTAATGTGTAAATCGGTTAGGTTTTCATTGGTTCTTGAGGCAATGAATACTTTGTTTTCGTATTGTAATTCTTTGGCAATTGCCAATCCAATTCCGTAAGAACCACCTATTAATAGTATGTTTTTCATGATGATTTATCCTTTAAATTCTCCAAAAAGTTCGATTAGTTTTTTTGTTCTGAAATCAAATATTTCTTTCAGTTTTGGTGCCACTAAAAAGGGATGTACCAATTGCCCAAGAATTCCCATTGGAACTTTGTAATCTACAATGTCTTCCATTTCTACACCACCGGGAATTTCTTTTAAGAAATGTTTGTGGTGCCACAGGGCATAAGGCCCGAAGCGTTGTTCATCTACAAAATATTTTTTGTCTTGTACGTGGGTGATTTCGGTAACCCATTTCATTGGGATTCCTAATACAGGAGTTACAATGTATTGAATGATTTGACCTGCAAACATTTCTCTGTCGTCCCCAGAAAGAGTTTTGAAGCCCATGTAAGGTGGGGTGATTGTTTTAAGATTCTTTGGGTTGGAAAGAAATTCCCAGGCCTCCTCTAGAGAAATGGGTAAATTTTGTTTACTATGTAAGGTGTAGATTTTCATTATAATTTTTTTACAAATCTACAAAATGTTTAACTATATATATAATAAGTTAAACAAAATAATTTTCAGGTTTCCTATTTTCATTATACTTATTATTTTACCACAGATTTTCAAAGATTATACAGATTGTTAGATGGACTACTATTTCTTCATTTATTTTGAGATTCCTAACGGAATGTCAAGATGATGGATTATTTTGAAAAACTATTTTTACAAAAGACATAACCTAGCTAGCCCTGACAGAAGCAAGCTACCGTGTAGCGCGGATGGCAGGAATTACCTTTACTAAAATGCCAGCTATTTCGCTCCTAAAAAAAATTAAACGCTCTTGTTTTTTAAATTTAATATGAATTGGAAGATGATGGATAACACCAATGTTAATAGTGCTCCGATGAAATTAAGCCATAAATAACCTAGTTTTTCTTGTCCGCTTGGGTAGATGTGGATGAAATAGTAGTAGATGAAGAAAATGGAGATTTGACTTATGGCTGCGCTGTAGAAGATGGATTTTCCTTTGACGAATTTCACTAAAAATCCTACTAAGAAAATACCAAGTACGGTACCATAAAATATGGATCCTAGGATGTTTACTAACTGGATTAGGTTTTCGAAAAGGGTACAAACACAAGCAAAAAGTATTGCAACGATTCCCCATCCTAGGGTGAAAAATTGGGTTGCGTAGACGAAATGTTTTTCGGATTTTTCGGATTTTATGTTGCGCTTGTAGATATCAATGGCTGTGGTAGAGGCTAATGCAGTTAGTTCGGATGCCGAGGAGGACATGGCTGCCGAGATGATTACGGCAAGTAGAAGTCCGATTAGGCCTTTGGGAAGGTAGTGTAAAATAAAGTGTAAGAAAACGTAATCTTTGTCGTTGGTTTCGGCTTTTACATCCACTTTTTCGATTAGTACTTTGGCTTGATCACGCAAATCTTTTTCTCTTCCTGCTAGTTCTTTAAGTTTGTTTCTGAGAATTGGATTATCGAAATTTTGGTTTAAATGGTCGATATATAGTAAGTTGTATTCTTTTTTTTCTTCGGCTAAGGTGGTTAATTTAGTTTCGAGTTTGGTGTAATCGTCTTTGTATTTGGAATGTTCAATTATTATTTTGTTATTCGGATTGAAATTTAACGGCACCGGATTGAATTGGAAAAACACGAAAACCATTACTCCTGTTAGCAGGATAAAGAACTGCATGGGAACTTTTAGAAATCCGTTCAGGATTAAACCGAGTTGGCTTTCGCGATCGGTTTTTCCTGAAAGATAACGACCTACTTGGGTTTGGTCGGTTCCGAAATAAGATAGCATTAGGAAAAATCCACCGGTTATACCACTCCAAAACGTGTATCGGGTTTCGGTATCTAGAGAGAAATCTAGAATGTTCATTTTGTCGTTGGCTCCTGCAATGTGTAGCGCGTTGGAAAAGGTCATTTCGTTAGGCAATAGGTGCAGGATAAGGTAGAACGTGACAAACATCCCCGAGAGGATGACAAACATTTGTTGTTTTTGGGTGACATTTACGGCTTTGGTTCCGCCAGTGAAAGTATAGAATATTACAGATATTCCGATGATGATGTTGAGTAGGGTTAAGTTCCAACCAAGTAGGGTGGAGAGAATTATGGATGGCGCGTAGATTGTGATTCCGGCTGCTAAACCACGTTGGATTAAGAATAATATTGCGGCTAAGGATCGGGTTTTTAAATCAAATCGTTGCTCGAGATATTGGTAGGCAGTAAAGACTTTGTATTTATGGTATATAGGAATAAAAACGATGCAAATTACTATCATTGCTATAGGTAATCCAAAATAAAATTGGATAAAACCCATTCCGTCGTGGTAGGCTTGTCCTGGAGTAGAAAGAAAGGTGATTGCACTGGCTTGTGTTGCCATAACGGATAATCCAACAACCCACCACGGGGTTTCTTTGTTGGCTAAGATATATTCTTCAACATTTTTACTCCCGCGTGTTTTGTAAACGCCATATAAAATTATGAACAATAAAGTTACAGAAAGTACTATCCAATCGAGTTGTTGCATGTTTTTTTAAGAAAATATTTGCATTAAAACATAAAACAAAACAATAAAAACAGCATTGGTTATTAATAACCAGGTGTAATTAGTTTTCCAAGTGTGTGGTTTTGGCATATTGTGTTTGCTTTTTATTGACTTTAATTCTATATTTTCAAAATTAGTATTAATAATTGAAATACGTATTCATTTTCAATAAAAAAAGAGCAAACTGAAATTTCACTTTGCTCTTTTAATTTGAATAAATAATAATTAACCTTTGTTTTGAATTATAATAAAAGTATCAATAGAAGTATTATTATAATTATAGCTCCAACGGATAAATATACTCCGTTTCCTGTTGATTTTAATGTAGATTTAATAGTGCGTACTTCTTTACGAAGTGTTTTTTTTTCAATAGAAGATAATTCGGATTTGTCCATTGCTTTGATTTCGTCTAGTCTTAAAAGCAATACTTTAACTTCTTTAGGAACCTCTGTAGTTGTAATTGGTTTTTTTACTGCAGCTGTAATTTGGTTCGGAATAAATGTTAATGATGCAATCATTAGCATTGTGTAAAGGGTGAATTTTTTCATTTTTCTTTAAATTTGATTAATCATTATTGTTAAGTCAAATTTGCGAATAAATGAAGGAAAGTAAGTTATACTTATAAATTTATAAGTTACACAAATCCCACCTAACTGTTTATAGGTGACCTGTTCCAGATCGTTGGTTGATATAATTTAATTGGTGTTCGGCAACATAGTTTCTAAATAATCCGACAAGGGTTTCGTAGTATTTTTGAAGATTTTGCACATTCACTTCTGGACGACTGTCTATAGGAATCGTTATCGGCATTTCGTTGAGATACTTAGATAATTCAGGATAATTCTCCTGAATGACCATAGTAACTTTCAAAATTTTCTCGTTAATTTCTTTTTCAGTTTCCATTTTTCCGTCATTAAAAGTTTGGTAAAATTACAAATTCTAAAAGAATGTTCGTGTTAAATAATTATATACTTTTTCGGTAGGCAATCCCACCACATTAGTATACGATCCTTCAATTTTGGAAATACCAATTAGTCCTATCCATTCTTGAATTCCGTAGGCTCCTGCTTTGTCAAATGGCTTGTAATTGTCCAGATAATAACGAATGGATTCCTCACTCAAGGTGTTAAAAGTAACTTTAGTGATATCAAAAATAGTTTCGGTTAACTTAGTAGTTTTAAAACAAACGGAGGTAATCACTTCGTGCGTAGCATTCGACAATGATTTTAAAATAGCAACTGCATCCTCATAATCTTTTGGTTTACCTAATGCTTTGTTATTCAGCCATACCAAAGTATCGCTGGTTACTAATATTTCATGATCTAAAAGTTCCCCGTCAAAGGCTTTGGCTTTTAGCTCGGCTAGATAGTTGGTTATTTCTTCAGCTTTAAGAGTATCGGGATAAATTTCTTCTACTTCTTTTATTCGAATTTCAAAATCAAAACTATCCCATAAATCGAAATCTTTAAAAAATTGTTGGCGTCTTGGCGATCCTGATGCTAAGATTATTTTATGTGCTTTAGGCATGGTGTTTAATGTTATAGGTAATTATCCAAATAGATAAAATTCCGAAGAAAATAATCCATTTTAAAAGCGTACTTATTTGTTTAAAATCCTTTTTTTCTTTGGAATTCCAAATGCGAATCAAGCCGAAAATCATAGGTGCAATTACCAAAACCATTAGGTAGAAAATACTGAAATACAAGTTATTCGGAAACAAGTAATTATTGATATAATAGAATAAATATAACGTAGGAAGGAGTAAAAGTACAAATGCAATTTTGGTTGTATTATTAGTTCCGATAACGATAGGTAATGTTTTCATTTCTTGAATTTTGTCTCCTTCTATATCTTGAATATCTTTGATGATTTCACGAACAAGATTGATGCTGAAAGCAAATTTAGCGTAGTCGAATAATATCGAAAAAGCCAATGCCATTTGTTGTTGGTTGCTTTCAAAAGTATTTGGGAAAATATCAAATATTCCGATGATGATTACACTAAAAGCAAGCAAGGATGCAATTAGAATATTACCAACCACCGCAATTTGTTTTAAGGTGCTTGCATACAAATAGAGTAGTGTTGCAACCAAAATAAATAATATGGCAAAATTAGGATGTAAAATAGAATTAGCCAATGCAAATCCGCAGGCAACTCCTGCAATGGTTAGCCCTGCATAAATAGTATAAGCAGTAGATTCTGAAATATAGGTACCAATAATTACTTTCTTGGGTTTGTTATGTTGGTCGGTTTCTAGGTCAAAAATATCGTTTATTACATAACCTCCAGCAGCAATAAGTACTGTTGCCAATATTAATAAAGCATATTGCCAATAAAAAAGTGACAACGGAATGTTTATTTGTTCTAAATATCCAAATCTAATAATTAACTGCATAAGTGCTAGTAGAAGTAGGTTTTTGTAACGTATTAATTGTAGGAATTTCATTTTATTTGTATTAAGAATTAAGTACAAAGTATTAAGAAAAATAACTGTACACTAAAAAAAAACTGACCACTGATCACTGCAAACTAATCGTGCTTTCCATTATAATACAAATGCCACTTTCCTTGTACTTTCATGACTTGTTCAATAACATCTCTAACAGCACCTTTACCGCCATTTTTGTGGGAAATATATTTAGATATTTCCTTAATTTCCGGACTAGAATCTTGCGGACATGTTGGCAAACCAACCAATTGCATTACATGGTAATCCGGAATATCGTCCCCCATATACAATACATTTTCAGGTTTAATATTGTATAATTCGATGTATTCTTTAAAGGTTTCGACTTTGTTTGGTGAAGCCAAATGAATGTCGTGAATACCAAGATTTCGCAAGCGAATGCGAACACCTTCATTACTTCCCCCCGAAATGATGCATATGTTATAACCGCTTTCTAAGGCTGCTTTCATGGCAAAACCATCGCGAATGTTCATTATTCGGAGCATTTCTCCTGTAGGAGTCACGTGCACCGAACTATCGGTTAATACACCATCTACATCCAAAATGAAGGTGGTAATGTTGTTCATTAATTCTTTATAATTTGCCATTATCAATAATAGATTTTGTTAAAATTTTGTATATTTCTTTCTGATTTGTATCGGTTAAAGTTGCAAGATGCTTGGTAATTGTAGTAGTGTCTTTTCGTTTTGCAGGTCCGGTTTGGGCTTGCTCTGGAGAAAGAGTCGTTATTTTATTGGATGTTTCTAAAATTAAAGGTTTCAAAATCTCAAACGGAATTTCGTGTTCTTTGCAAATATCGTTTCCTATTTGATACAAATGATTAACAAAATTATTTACAAAAACTGCTGCCACATGCAAGGATTTTCTTTGTTCGGAAGTGATTTCAAATACCTTATCTGAAATTGCAATCGCTACTTTTTTTAGCAATTGTAAATCGGCTTCATTTTCCGCCTCCAAGCAAAGCGGAATTTCCTTAAAATTCACCTCTTTATTTTTAGTAAATGTTTGAAGTGGATAAAAAACACCATTTCGATTTGTTGAACTTAGTTGTTCTAGAGCAACGCTCCCAGAAGTATGCACTACTAATTTATTTGTAAAAGGAAGTTGGCTAGAAACCGTTGCAATAGCATCATCGGAAACTGCAATTAGGTATAAATCTACTACTTGTAATTGCTTGTAATCGCTTACAATTTTAGTAGCATCCAATAGGTGCGAAAGGGTATTTGGATTTCGGGAATACACTTGTACCAACTCTAAATTTTCTGCTTTTGAGAAAGCCGAAATTAAATGTTGTGCTACATTTCCGGAACCAATTATGCTGATGGATATCATTCGGTAAAAATATTCTTTTTTTTTGAATTTGCATTAGATTCATTTACTCAAATAAACAGCTCTTAAAAATGACTTAAAACCTTTTTTATTCAATTAATAATCCACAATTTTAATTTACTTTTGTAAACCCTAAATTTAGGTGTACTAATAAAATTTTCTAATGAATACAAAAATATTTTCTTTTCTTTTTTCCACTAGATTAATGGCGGTTTTATTTTTAACTTTTGCATTAGCCATGGGAATAGGGACCTTTATTGAGAGTTATTACAATACCGATACCGCAAGGGTTTGGATATATAATGCGTGGTGGTTTGAAGTAATTATGGTGTTCTTTATGATTAATTTTGCAGGAAATATTAAACGCTACCAATTGTATAAAAAAGAAAAATGGGCAACCTTATTGCTGCACGTTTCTTTTGTGTTTATCATTTTTGGTGCTTTTATTACTAGATACATTAGTTACGAAGGAATGATGCCAATTCGTGAAGGCGCTACTTCTAACCAAATGTTTTCCGATAAAAATTACCTTACTTTTTTTGTAGATGGACAACACAATGGTGAATTGAAAAGAAGAGTTTTTGAAAAACCTCTTTTGTTAACGCCTGCAGTATGTGCTCCATTTGCAAGTAATTCTTTTTCTGTTTCCGATAATTTTGATGCTATTCCTTTTAAAATTAGTTACAAAAATTTTATTATGGATGCCAAAGACACCATCAAGCAATCCCAAAACGGAACTTTGTATCTGAAAATGGTCGAATCGGGTGGAGGTTCTCGTCACGAATATTATCTACAAGAAGGAACCATCAAAGACATTCACAACGTACTTTTTGCTTTAAACAAACCTACCAAAGGTGCTATCAATATTACTTCTACTGCAACAGGAACTACCATTGACGCCCCTTTTGAAGGACAATTTATGCGAATGGCTGATAAATTTCAAGGGACAGTAACTAAAGACGCAACCCAGCCTTTAATGTTTCGTTCGTTATACAATGTGGGTGGTGCACAATTTGTTTTCCCAGACCAGCCAATTAAAGGAATTAAAGATGTGGTTTCGGGTAAAAAATTCAAATCTAAAACATCCAATGATGCTTTGGTTTTAACGATTGAATCGGAAGGAAAATCAAAAGAGGTTACCCTTATTGGTTCTAAAGGCTCTGTTGGGGAACCACAAGTTGTGAAAATAGGTAAATTAGAATACACACTTTATTTTGGAAGCAAAGTGTACACCTTGCCGTTTAGCATAACGTTAAACGATTTTAATGCCAAAAAATATCCTGGTACCGAGAAAAGTTTTTCTTCTTTTGAAAGTAAAGTTACAGTTACCGAAAACGGAAATAAATTCAATGCCGATATTTACATGAACCATATTTTAGACCATGGCGGGTATCGATTTTTTCAGTCCTCTTTTGACCCCGATGAAAAGGGAACCATCCTTTCGGTAAACCACGATTACTGGGGAACTATGGTAACTTACATTGGTTATTTCTTGTTGTTTTTTGCCATGATGTGCATTTTATTTGTAAAAAACACCCGTTTTGCTGATGTGAAACGAAAATTAGAAGAAGTGAAAGTGAAAAAATCTAAATTGCTGTCGGTGTTTATTTTGTTATTGTCTTTAAATGGTTTTGCGCAACACCAACATATTCCAACAAAATTTAATTATTTAGATTCTATTTTAAAATTTAAAGTTCCCGAAGCGCAAGCCGAAAAGTTTGGTCGTTTGGTAATTCAAGACGATGGCGGAAGGATGAAACCGATTAATACTTTTTCGTCGGAATTGCTCCGTAAAGTGAGTAAAAGAGAAACTTATGAAGGAATGAATTCCGATCAAGTTTTTATTTCGATGTCGCAATTTCCATCTGCTTGGTTCGAGTTGCCTTTGATTTATATCAAAAGTGGAAACGACAGCATCCGTAAAATTATCGGAGTAAATCCCGAAGATAAGTATGTTACTTTTAGATCTTTATTTGATGCAAAAGGAAATTACAAATTAGGTTCTTATTTAGAAGGTGCCTATAAAACCAATACACCCGATCAGTTTCAAAAAGACTTTATTGAAGTGGATAAAAAAGTTAATTTGATGAACGCTGCATTGAGCGGAAACATTTTAAGAATCTTTCCAATTCCAGGGGATAAAAACAATAAATGGTTGTCGTTTTTAGAGATTAATCATCCTATGGGAAATGATTTGGATGCTATTAAAAATGCCTTACCTTATTATTTTGATGCTTTAGCAAAAGCGTCTAAAACCAAAGATTACACCATGGCAAACACGATGTTTCTTGGTTTGGAGAATTTTCAAAAGAAATACGGAAAAGCAGTTCGACCAACAGACGACCAAATATCTTCGGAGATTTTGTTAAACAAATACGATGTATTTAAAAACTTATTTTGGTTGTACATGCTTGCCGGAAGTTTAATGTTAATTATGGTTATCATCAGTATTTTTTCAAATACGAAAGCAATACGAATTGGCATTAACCTATTTCATATTGCCGTAGGAGTTTTATTTGCCATGCATACTGCTGGATTAATTGCGCGTTGGTATGTTTCTGGGCATGCGCCTTGGAGCAACGCATACGAAAGTATGATTTATGTGGCTTGGGCTACAATGTTCTTTACTTTAGCATTTGATAGAAAATCCAAACTTACTGTAGCATCTGGAACTTTTGTGGCTTCCATGATTTTAATGGTGGCGCATCTAAATTGGTTGGATCCATCTATTGCCAATTTGCAACCGGTATTGAATTCCTATTGGTTAATGATTCACGTTGCCGTTATTGTAGCAAGTTACGGGCCATTTACATTAGGAATGGTGCTTGGATTGGTTGCATTACTTTTAATGTTATTCACCAATGAAAAGAACAAAGCGGCTATGACGTTGCACATTAAAGAAATTACTTATATCAATGAATTGGCTTTGACTATAGGTCTTGTAATGCTAACCATTGGAAACTTTCTTGGAGGACAATGGGCCAACGAAAGTTGGGGTCGTTACTGGGGATGGGATCCTAAAGAAACTTGGGCTTTAATTAGTATTATGGTGTATGCTTTTGTAATTCATGCACGATTTGTTCCTTCTTTAAGAGGCTTGTTTTCTTTTAATTTTATGAGCGTTTTGGCCTTTGCTTCTATATTGATGACCTATTTTGGAGTGAATTTTCACTTAACTGGAATGCATTCCTATGCTTCTGGAGAAAAACAAAACGTAACTATTTATCTTTATATCTTTATAATTTATATGGTTTTTTCAGCTGTTGTATATTGGAGATATAGAAAAACATTTAAAAAATAATCATGAAAAAAATCACTTTATTAGTATTAAGTCTTAGTTTTTTTACGAGTTGTAAGAATCAAGCACAAGAAACTCCAGTTACATTAAAATCAAATACAGAAACCATGACCAAAGAAACTATTTATTCGTTCAAAGTAAAAGATTTAAGTGGAAAAGAATTTGATTTTGCTTCCTTAAAAGGGAAAAAAGTACTGATTGTAAACACTGCTTCCAAATGTGGATTAACACCACAATACAAAGACTTGGAAGCTATTTATGAAAAATACAAAGGGAAGAATTTTGTTATTGTAGGATTTCCTGCTAATAATTTTGCTTCGCAAGAACCAGGATCGAGTAAAGAAATTAGCGAATTTTGTCAACTTAATTACGGCGTAACTTTCCCTATGATGGAGAAGGTTTCGGTTAAAGGAGGCGATATGTGTGAAGTATATAAATTCTTAACTCAAAAATCTAAAAATGGTTTGCAAGACAGTGAAGTAGAATGGAATTTCCAGAAATATTTAATCAACGAAAAAGGAGAATTAGAAAAAGTTATTGCGCCACAAGTGCTTCCAACGGATGCTTCTATTGTAGATTGGATTATCAAATAAGACTGTAAAAGCAGACACGAATTGCACGAATTTGATTGTTTTATATTTAAAAGTTGGTACTTACTAATTTAAAAAAATAAGAAAATGACTTTAAAAAATAAATTTTTAGGAATTAACAGTGTTTTAATTGCTACATCTACTTCTTTAATTTCATGTATTTTACACGAATTTGCACATTATTTAGTTGCAAAATATTTTAATTTAAATCCTAAATTGCATCATAATTATGTTAGACCTTTAATAGAACCATCCGAAAAACAATTGATGTTAATTGCTTTTGCAGGGCCATTTTTCTCATTTATAATCGGAATAACCTTTCTTTTTATATCGATAAAACTTATTAAACCATCCTTATTTAAACTTTTTTTATTATGGTTTGGTATGAGTAATATTCTTAATTTTTTAGGTTATATGCTAATTGCTCCATTCATAAAAGATGGCGATACAGGTCGAGTTTTTAATTACTTTAATATTTCATTTTTTATTTCAATAATTATAGCAATTATTACATTTATTGTAATGAAAAAATTATTTCAATATTTATCTAAAGAATTTATTTATTACAAAAGTTCAGATATATTTGATAAAAAAGAGAATCAAAAACAACTTTTCATTTTTCCAATAATTTTTTTAATTGTTGGTATTTCATTACTTAATTTACCAATCGTTGTTTGGTTTAGTTTATTGCCAACTATATTTGTTCCTATGACTTATTTAAGTACTTTAGGAACATATAAAAAAACCGAAATAATAGATGCAGAAGTAACTATAAATAAAATCTCAATTCCATTATTAATTCTAACTACTATAACAATTATTATATTTATAAATTTAAAATAAAATAAATACCAATACTAGTTATGCTACTGCTGGTTTAGAGATTAATTTAAAGTTTTTTGTGTTTTTTGAGATCAGTGCAATACTCAACGTTTTGGAATTTCATACTATTTTCGAATCTGCAAAAGGCATATATAATATGTGTAATTTTTAGAAACAATACAATTGGTGAAAATTCGTGCAATTCGTGTTTAAAAAAATAATTATTGTATTTGTATTATGTGGAGTTTTTCTTTTTTGAATTAAATTCCAATATTTTTATTTACTTTTACACTCCAAACAGCACTTCATTATGAGTCAAAAAATATTGCTCACTGCCAAAGAAGTTACTATCATTTTAAATCGTTTGGCCTGTCAGTTAATCGAGAAGCATCTTGATTTTTCGAATACAGTATTGATTGGGTTGCAACCACGTGGTAAATTCTTAGCGCAACGTATCCAACACATTCTGAAAACAGAATACCAACTCCAAAATATCCCTCTTGGTTTTTTAGATATCACTTTTTTTAGAGATGATTTCCGCAGAGGCGACAAACCTTTAGAAGCCAATAAAACCCAAATAGATTTCTTAGTTGAAAATAAAAAAGTAGTTTTTATTGACGATGTATTGTATACTGGAAGAAGTATCAATGCCGCGTTAACCGCTATTCAATCTTTTGGAAGACCCTCTGAAGTAGAACTTTTAACCTTAATTGATAGACGTTTCAGTCGTCATTTACCTATTCAACCTGATTATAGAGGTCGTCAAGTAGATGCCATCAATGGCGAAAAAGTAAAAGTATGCTGGCTAGAAAATGAAGGAGAAGAGGGAGTATATTTAATTACGAATTAGGAATTTACAATAACACAACACCTACTATATAAATGAAAGAACTGAGTGTAAACCATTTATTAGGAATTAAATACCTAGTTAAAGAAGACATTGATTTAATTTTTGAAACGGCTGATCATTTTAAAGAAGTCATCAACCGCCCAATTAAAAAAGTCCCTTCTTTAAGAGACATCACCATAGCTAATATCTTTTTCGAAAACAGTACCCGAACTAAATTATCTTTTGAGTTGGCTCAAAAAAGACTTTCGGCAGATGTTATTAGTTTTTCGGCAGCACAATCCTCGGTTAAAAAAGGGGAGACCCTTATTGATACCGTGAACAATATTCTTTCGATGAAAGTCGATATGGTAGTTATGCGTCATGCCAATCCGGGTGCGGCTTACTTTCTTTCGCAAAATGTAAAAGCAAGTATTGTAAATGCTGGAGATGGTGCTCACGAACATCCAACCCAGGCTTTATTGGATAGTTTTTCTATTCGAGGAAAATTAGGCGAAGTGGCGGGTAAAAAAGTGGTGATTGTTGGCGATGTTTTGCATTCAAGAGTAGCACTTTCTAATATTTATGCTTTGCAAATGCAAGGTGCCGAAGTAAAAGTATGCGGACCTAAAACTTTAATTCCGAAGTATATTGAAAGCCTTGGGGTTACTGTAGAACCCAATTTAAGAAAAGCGCTAGAATGGTGTGATGTTGCCAATATGCTTCGCGTGCAAAACGAACGAATGGATGTGAATTATTTTCCTTCCACCAGAGAATACGTCCAACAATATGGCGTAGATAAAGCCTTATTAGATTCCTTAAATAAAGAAATCATCATTATGCACCCAGGGCCTATCAATCGTGGCGTAGAAATCACTTCCGATGTTGCCGATTCCCAACAATCGGTAATTTTAGACCAAGTAGAAAACGGAGTAGCAATTAGAATGGCAGTTATTTATCTATTGGCTTCTAAAATTAAACAGTAAAGAAATTATTTTATATATTTGTTAATAAAAGCAATCCATTATGACTGTTGTAATAAATAAATCTAACTCTAAAAATATAGAGAAAATATTAACTTCCAGAATAAAAAAAAATTCCAAAACAGGAAATTTAACAAGTCATTTTGGAAAGTTAAAGCGTAACTTAGATGGATTGAAGTATCAGTTAGAACTAAGAAAAAATTAGATTTAATTACATTTAATTACATTTAATTACATTTAATTTTATTAAATAAACCAATACTTTCGTTACCGCCGACAATCAATTTTCCAAAATCGAAGAATTAGATTTAATAGTAATTGAATTATAAAAGGAATTCGTTTTTCAATCGATTCTTTAATACCAATATAACCCCAATGAAAGTAGAACAAAAAGGCCACACCACCATCATTAAAGATACCCAAGGAAACATTCAAAATTTCTTGGAGAAACTAACTCACGAACATGCTACTTTTAAAACTCAAAATTTAATTCTAGATGTTACCCACGATAAAAATGTGGAATTAAAAGATATTAAATTATTCTCCGATTTATCTAAAGCACATTGCAAAGGAAAAAAATCCTTCGTTTTAATGGCTTCCGATATTGATTTTAATGCCATTCCTACCCAATTAACAGTCGTGCCTTCCATTCAAGAAGCCCACGACATTATCGAAATGGAAGAAATAGAACGCGATTTAGGATTTTAAAACCACCCCATGAAAATAAATAATAAAGCATTGCTTTACATCTACGTAGTCTTTTTATTCGTCTTGGCTTATTTGCTTGCAAGTCGAATATTTAAAGGAATAAAAACACAAGAATTCGATTATTTAAAGATTGCTATAAATAGCGTAATCTTAATTTATGTTGCTTTTCAAGTCGTTCGATTGGGTAAAATTGAGAACGATAAAACCGAATAAATTTATATGGATAAAAGAATATTTTACATTTTGACGGCCTTAAATATTATTTTGTTATTTGTTAATCTCTATTTAGGATATACAAGAAATAACTATAATTT
>CANGCT010000015.1 GCA_947452415.1 Flavobacteriaceae bacterium | reverse complement strand
TACCGTAACCGTTTCTGCTACAGGTGGAACTACTCCTTACTCAGGAACAGGTTCTTTCACACATGCTGCAGGAGCTTACTCTTATACTGTAACCGATGCTAACGGATGTACTTCTACAGCTTCAGGAACAATTACAGAGCCAGCTGCATTAGCAGCTTCAGGTTCAGCATCTGCTATCTTATGTAATGGTGGAACTGCTACAGTAACTGTTTCTGCTACAGGTGGAACTACTCCTTACTCAGGAACAGGTTCTTTCACACATGCTGCAGGAGCTTACTCTTATACCGTAACCGATGCTAATGGATGTACTTCTACAGCTTCAGGAACAATTACACAACCAACACTATTAGCAGCATCTTCAACTGCAGGTACTATTACTTGTACATCAGGAACTACTACCGTAACTGTTTCTGCTACAGGTGGAACTGCTCCTTACACAGGAGTAGGTCCAATCACTCGTGGTTCAGGAGCATACTCTTATACGGTAACCGATGCTAACGGATGTACTGCAACAACAACTGGAACAATTTCAGTTACTCCAGCCTATACGGTAGGATTAACTTCAGCTGCTGGTACCAATGCTCAAACAAAATGTATCAGTACTGCAATAACAAATATTGTTTATACTGTTGCAGGAACTGTTACAACAGTAACAGGAGCTAGTGTTTCTGGATTACCAACAGGGGTAACAGGAACTTATGTTGCTGCTACTAAAGTTTTAACAATTGCTGGTACACCATCTGTAGCCGGAACTTTTACTTATACAGTAACTGTAACAGGAGCATGTGGTGCAATAACTACAACAGGAACTATTGCGGTAACCCCAGCATCAGTAGCTGGAACTATTTCAGGAGGTGCTACAGTATGTGCGTCAGGTAATAATACAACTTTACTATTGGCAGGAAGTACTGGAAGCATCCAATGGCAATCTGCAGGATCAGCTACGGGTACCTTTACTAATATTTCTGGAGCTAATTTGTCTTCTTATATTGCAAATAACTTAACAGCAACTACTTTTTACAAAGCAGTTGTTACAAATGGTGTTTGTGCTGCTGCAACTACAACTGCTGCAGTTGGAGTAACAGTTAGCCCTGTTGCAGTTGCTACTGCTATTACAGGAGCTGGAAGCACTTGTTTTGGAATTGCTAAGGCATTAACATTGTCAACAGGATATGTTGGAAGCATACAATGGCAAACTTCTACAGATAATGTTGCTTTTACTAATATTGCAGCTGCTACAGCAGCTACGTATAGTGTTGCTGCAACTACTGTTGCGGGTACTTACTATTACAGAGCAGTTATATCAAGTGGAGCTTGTGGTTCTGCTACTACAGATGCAGTAGCTGTAACCGTATTTGCTAAATCAGTAGCTGGAACTATTTCAGGAGGTGCTACAGTATGTGCGTCAGGCAATAATACAACTTTACTATTGGCAGGAAGTACTGGAAGCATCCAATGGCAATCTGCAGGATCAGCTACGGGTACCTTTACTAATATTTCTGGAGCTAATTTGTCTTCTTATATTGCAAATAACTTAACAGCAACTACTTTCTACAAAGCAGTTGTTACAAGTGGTGTTTGTGTTGCTGCAACAACAACTGCTGCGGTTGCAGTAACAGTTAGTCCTGTTGCAGTTGCTACTGCTATTACAGGAGCTACCGATGTATGTTTTGGAACGGCTAAAGTAGTAACATTAGCTACAGGATATGTAGGAAGTATCCAATGGCAAACTTCTACAGATAATAGTAACTTTACTAATATTGCAGCTGCTACAACTGCTACTTATACCGTTGCCGCAACTACTGCTGCTGGTCCTCACTATTACAAAGCGGTATTGTCTAGCGGCGTATGTAACACTGCTACAACTGACCCAGTATCTGTAAATGTTTCTCCAGCTGTAGTTGTTAAAGCTATCTCTGCAAGTCCAGCAACAGTATGTCAAGGAAGCAGTACTACATTAACAATGTTAACTGCCTCAGCAGGAAATGTACAATGGCAATCGTCAACAGATTATAATTCTGTTACTGGTCTTGGTACATGGAATGATGAATTAGCGGTTCCTTCAACAGCTACTACTAATGGTGTTCTTACATTCACTAAACAATCGTTATCACAAGATACTTGGTTTAGAACTGTATTTACTAATGGTTTATGTTCTGCTAATGGAGTACCTGTTAAAGTAACAGTAAGTTCTCCAGTAGATGCTGGAGCTATTTCAGGAGGTAATGTTACCGTATGTGCGCCAGTGGCTGCATCGACTACAAAATTTGACAGCAATGGTAATGCATTAACAAATCCTATTACTAATAGCACCGTTTTATCTTTAAATAGTGTTACTGCAGGAGCTACTATTGTATGGCAACAATCAGTAAATTATGTAAATGCTACTAATGCTGCACCAGTTTGGGCGGCAGTAGCTAATCTTACTGGAACTACTGCAATTGCAGCTACTTATTCAGGAGCAGGAACTAGTGAATTAACAGTAGGAAATTTAGCAGCAACTACTTGGTATAGAGCCATAGTTACTAATGGAGCTTGTATTGATTATGCGGATGTGGTTAAGATAACGGTAACTCCAGCTGCTGTTGCAGGGGCAATTACTACAAGTGCTGAATCGGTTTGTTTAGGTGGAACAATTACTTTTAGTTTACCAGCAACTCAATTAGGTTCTGTTCAATGGCAATCGTTATCTAGTGCTGCACTAGCAACAGCTACAGTTACTAATGTAGGAACAGGTGGACTTTCTTATACTGTTACTAACGCTACAGGAGCAAGTTTGTTTATTAGAGCCGTTATAACTAACGGAGATTGTACAAGAGCAACAACTGCTGTTAAAACAATTGTTGTTAATCCGGCAACGGTAGCAGGAACTGTAACAGGTGGTGGAACGGTTTGTTCTGGAGGATCTGGAACTTTAAAAGTAACTGGAAACGTTGGATTGGTACAATGGCAATATTCTACTAATGATGTAGATTATTACAATGTTCCTACATATAATAGTACAACACAAGTTCTTAGTAACCCTAATGGAGCTACTTTTAGCACTACTTCTGCCAACGGAACTACAGCAACGGCTTATCTAGTGACTAATATTACAGAGCCAACTTATTTTAGAGCAAGAGTAATAAGTGGAGTTTGTAATACGCTTTACACAACTCCAGTTCAATATGTTATTGGAACTGAAGCTACGGCAGGAACTATTTCTGGTGCAGGTACTACAGTATGTTCTGGAACAACATTAACTCTAAACGGAAATGTTGGAAGTATCCAATGGCAAAAAGCTGCTACCTTAACAGGTGTTTATGCTAATGTTGCTAATGCTACAGGTGCTACTTTAGCTACAGGTGCTTTAACCGCTACTACTTACTATCAAGCACTTGTTACTATAGGAACTTGTTCTACAGTAATTGCAGGACCAGTTGCAGTATATGTTGCTCCAAAAGCAGTTGCTGGAACGCTTACTGCAGTAGAAGGACTTACTCTTTGTAGTTTTGGATCTAAAACGTTTAAAGTTACTGCCGCTACAGGTTCTAAATTTGAATTGCAGTCTTTATCTGCACAAACAGGTCTTTATACTACGATTCAAACCAAATATGCAACAGTTGTAGCAAATACGGTTACTTTTGATGCTGTTTCAGATATAGCAAGTACTACTTCTTACAAAGTATTAGTGTCTTCACAAAATACCAATGGAGATGTATGTACAACTGCTTTATCAACAGCTGCTACTACCATTACAGTAAGTCCAGCTTCTTCTATAGGAACACTAACAACTGCAGCAGCTACAGTTTGTACTGCAACAGGAACTAATCTTACATTAGAAAATGCAACAGGAACTGTTTCTTGGTACAAATCTACCAATTATGTAAATGCAACTTCTGCAGCAGTAGTATGGACTTTGGTTCCATTATCTGCAACAGTAACAAGTTCCGCATTAGCTACAGGAAGTTTAACTTATGTAGCAACTACACCAATAACATGGTACAAAGCAGTAGCTACTAGTGGTTCTTGTAGTTCTACTTCTAACATTGTTTCGGTAACCGTTAGTCCTGTAGCAAAAGCTACAGCAGTTACTGGTAATGTATTACCAACTGCTACCACTTCAACTGCACCGGTTTGTAGTGGAACAAGAACATTAATAGTAACTACAGGTTATACAGGTGCTATCCAATGGCAGTCTTATAATGCTGGAACAAGTACTACAGCTGTAACTGCAACAAGTGCAGTAGCTTGGACAGATATTGATGGAGCTACTGCTACTACGTTTGCTCCAACTAGTAGTACAACAATAAGTAATAATATTTGGTTCCGAGTTAAGTTTACAAGCGGTCCTTGTACATTAGCTTATAGTTTACCGGTAAACGTTTGGATCAAATCTTGTGGAGGTACTTCTAGAACAGAAGATACTACTGTAGAGTTTAAAGCTACAGCATATCCAAACCCATTTGCAGAGAACTTCAAGCTAGATGTTAAAACTAGTAGTGAAGAAGCTTTACAAGTTAAAGTATATGATATGCTAGGAAAACTAGTAGATAACCGAATCCTACAAACTACAGAAGTAGAAGGATTTGAAGTAGGTGCTAACTTCCCTTCTGGTGTGTACAACGTGATTGTAAGCCAAGGAGATAACGTGAAAACACTACGTGTGATTAAAAGATAATCTTAAAGATTCTCAATAACTAAAAGCCTCCTCAAGTATTTGAGGAGGCTTTTTTATTGGGATTTGTTGGCTCACATTATGCTTTTCTTATACAAATTTGTAGTTGGAGCGCCCGCACTTGTGGTTGGGGCATGATGGATTGTAGTTGGGGCATAATGACTTGTATTTGGGGCATCCGCACTTGTAGTTGGAGCGCCCGCACTTGTGGTTGGGGCATGATGGATTGTAGTTGGGGCATCCGCACTTTTAGTTGGGGCGTCCGCATTTGTAGTTGGGGCATCCGCACTTTTAGTTGGAGCGTCCGAACTTTTAGTTGGGGCGTCCGCATTTGTAGTTGGGGCGTCCGCATTTGTAGTTGGGGCGTCCGCACTTTTAGTTATAGCATGATGACTTGTAATTGTAGCATCCGCACTTTTAGTTGAGGCATCCGCATTTGTAGTTATAGCATGATGACTTGTAGTTGTAGCATACTCCTTTATAAAAATCAGTGAATAATTAAAATAATAAATTAGCACATTGTAATTGATTCTCTGGATGATTTTTAAAATTATTGCATATCAAAAAATCTACTATTATCACCTCTTCTATTTTTCTTGAATGGATTAAAATCAAATATTATATACATTTCAAATGTATTGTAGGGAGCACCACCAATTTTCTTTCCAATTTCAAAAGAATAATTAGCGCCAATTTGTATTTCCTCTATATAAATATTTAAAGAAGTTCCAAATTGAGATACCGAGAAGCCATTATAGTTATTAAAATGTTGATTTAATCCAAAACCTACGTTACCCAAAATAGCTTCTTGGTATAAATCAATTCTTGATTTAGAGCCTTGTTTGGAAAACGTATTATATAAAAATAAGTAGGAATAATAAGGCAAAAATCCTTGGTCGTATTTATTTATGTCAAATTGAATTCCTGTTTGTAATGAAATAAACAAGTCTTTAATGTTGGATGCATTGCTATTAAAAGAGGTCTCTGGTCTGTTAATGTGTTTCACATTTGCACCAATTAATATATTAGAACCATTGTTAAACACATCTCCGGTATTGTAAAAACTTACACCAGCTCCAACATCAAGAAAATTAACTTTATTATTGATTTTAATAGGATCATTAGAAACTCCAGCAATTGTACCTGTTAAAGCATTTAACTGATCTTCAAAAATTAATGCATTATAATCTAACTTAGTGTTTCCAAATCCTACTGAAACTGATGGATTGAAAACCCATTGTTCATTTAATTTGGTTTTATAGATGTAATGTAAATTGGAAGATGTAATTGAATATCCCAAAGTATTAATTTGAAGCGTATTGACATCAAGTGCTAAGGAAAAATCATAGTTTTCAAAATAATGATTTACGTAAGCAAACTTATTGTTCAATTTACTGTTTTGATTAAAACCTTCGGTGCTATAAATTAAACCTGCCTTTGAGGAGTCTCCAAATCCATAAAAACTTGGATTCATAGACCCCATTACTATGTTTTGACTTTTATAGATATAATCTTGACTAAAAACGGTAGTCGAAATTAATAATATCAAAAGTAAAAAGCTGTTATTATTTTTCATATTATTTTTATTTTACAAGTAAGAATCTACCTTCTTTCTCAATTTTAACATTATTAATAGTAGTGGCCATAATATAATATCTATAATCATTATTAATTGGCTCATTTTTTCCTTTTTCAATTCCATTCCAACCCCAATCTGAAGTTAGTAGAGAAACATCAGAAGAAAATTCATAAACTAAATTACCCCATTCATCATAAATATTCATGGAAACGTCTTTAAGACCAACTAAGGAAGGACGGAATAAATCATTTATTCCATCATTATTAGGAGTAAATATAGTTGGCAACATCATGGTCGCCCCACTTCCAATAATAATTGTTTTAGTTACCATTCTTGAACAACCAAATTGGTTATAAACAGTTAAAGTAATCTGATAAATTCCATCTGTGGTATAAGTATGGAATACTGTTTGGAAGTTTTCTCCATTAGAATTTGGCAATAAATTTGCTGGTTTATAGAATACTTTAAATGGAGTGCTATCTCCAAAATCCCATACAATGTGATCGTATTCTGCAGGTATACTACTCATGTTCACCAAGTTTGTAAACTGTACACTACCATTTACAGAGTAGTAACCATTATTTTGGAAATTACTTGAAGTAAATGTAAAGTTGGGGGTGATAATTGCGGTAGAAACCAATTTACTTAACCAACAATTTTGTCCATTTTTAACTTTTACAACCCCGTTTGGTACCGTAGGATTATTAATAGATAATTCATAGATGTTATTTCCTAAGTCTATAAATGGAACTAAAATATTATTGTAATAGAACGTTAAATTTGTATCTAAACTATTTACTTTAATTCTTATTTTTCCTGGTGTATCTTGGCACAAACTACTATCCATAGTAATTGATTCCATTGATAGGGAACTATAATCATAAATAGTGAATAAGTATGGAGGCGTTGTAGTACAGTTATGACTGTCTTTAACAGTTAAATAATAGATGCCTGCTTGCAAATTTGAAATGTTATAATAATTGTTATTTGCAGGAATTATTGGCACTAAATTTTGAGAACTTGGATCTAAATATTGTAAGGTAAACTGTGTATATATTCCACTTCCGCCAGTAATATTAAAGTTAGCGCTTCCTAAAACTCCATTACAACTAACGTTTGTTGAAGATATTGTGGATATATTAATCGGTTGCGCAGGCAATACATTGTAGGTCGTTGTTGGAATAGGGCATCCAATTGCATCCGAACCTGTAAGCACATATTGACCAGCCTGAAGTCCAGTAATAGTAGATAGATTTTGTTGGAAACCGTTTGGTCCAGACCAGTGAATTGCATAATGAGGTTGTCCATTTATTGGGTCGTAATATGGTGCGCCACCAACTATGGTTACTGCAATTGCTCCATCAATATTACTGCTACAAGATACATTTGTAACCAATTCATTGGTTATAAATATTGGAGTGGAAATTTTAATTACACCCGCTTTCACAATAGAACACGGAAGTGTGGTAACGGTATAGTTAAAAATACCCGATACAGTTGGAGTACCTGAAATGGTTACCTGTCCACCATTAAATACTGCCGTTACACCCGCAGGTAATCCATTTGTAATGATACTCGTAGCACCTACTACATTGTAAATTATAGGTTGAATTGGCGAAACAAATCCAGTTTGACAAAGAGTTTGATTGTCGGTTCCAGCTGCAGAATTTAAAATAATACCAACAGAAGTGTTTACATTAGAAATTGTTACTGATAATGTATTAAGACATCCTGTTGTGGTAATATTAAAATTATATACGCCGTTCACTTGAGGATTTCCTTGTATAGAATAGGTGCCTGCAAGAGAAGTCAAGGTTAATCCTGTTGGTAAAGGAGGATTAATTATTATTCCCGTTGCACCACCACCAATTGTAAATACAATTGGAACAATTGCAGAACTTTGACAAACAGATTGGTTAATTGCACCCGATCCAGATGTAAGTGTAATTGTTGCTGCAGGATGAACATCTAGCGTAAAGCTATAAGGTGAAGGCGCACCACAACCACCTTGAGTTGTAATGGTATAGTTTAAAGCTATGCTTGTTGCAGTGGTTGGTGTACCAGAAATTGTAACTATTCCACCTACTAAAACCATATTTATTCCTGCAGGCAATGCCGGCGAAACAGTAATGGAAGTTACTCCTGCTGAAACTAAGAAATTAATAGGGTCAATAGGGGAGTTTTGACATGCAACTTGATTGATATTACCCGACAAATAGGAAATAGATTGTAAAGGATTTACAGTTATAATTCCCGAAAGGGCATTTCCGCAACCATTATCCGAAATTATAGTATATGGGAACGTACCACTTTCAGTTGGAGTACCAGTAATTATTCCTATTGCAGGATTAAAAGTTACACCTGTAGGTAAAGTTGAAGAAGCTGAAAGTAGCATTGTATTCGTTGCAGGATTTATACTATATTGAATAGGTGTTGCAAAAGAACTTCCAATACAAACTGTAGGTGATGGATTTCCAGAAACTAAAGAAATAGTTGCAGCATTCTTTATGGTTATAGTTCCAGTTATAGGCGTTTGATCGCATATACCAAACGATTGAACAGTATAAGTATAAATTCCTGCATCTGCTGATGTTCCTTCAATGGTTAATATAGTGCCACTTATTGACCATGTAATTCCTGAAGGTTGATGTGGTAAGAAAGTAACGATTCCTCCAGTTGCGCCACCTCCAAGATTAAACATAATTGGTACTAAAGGATTATTTGCACATACTGTAGGATTTATTGGCGTCATTGCCGAAGTGTTTCCATTTGAATTAACAGTAATGGTTCCTGCTGTGTAAATAGAATTACATCCATTTGTTGATCCGGTAGTATGAACTATATAATTATAAACTCCTGGAGTAGTTGGTATTCCAGAAATGGTTAAAATATTTGAACTGTAACTTTGAGTCAGCCCAGAAGGTAAATTAGTTACAAACGCGTTATTTGATGATCCACCAATTGTAAATACGATAGGAGCAATAGAAACATTTTGACAAATAGTTTGTGAAACTAAAGACACATTTAACGGAACTACTGTTCCAGTTTCTTGAACCTGAACATAGGCGGTATTCATTGCTGGATTTACCAAAGAACTACATGAATTTGAACTAGAGTCTTGAACGCTTAAAAGCATAATAGTATAGTTTCCAAATACTGAAGTTGGAATTGATATTGAAGCACTATTTCCTATTGAAGTTGCACTTGATAAGAAAGTTCCATTTGGCCCAACTGTTTGATAATTAAAAGTGTATGGTGAAATTCCGTTAGTACCAGTAAATGTAATTACCGGTTGAGTTCCATTTTGGCAAGCCACAAAATTAATTGGCCCACTAATAGTAGCTTTTGGGCTTGGATTTACTGTAATCGTAAACGTTAATGGAGAACCAGTGCAGGTAACACCAGAATTAGTAAATATAGGAGTTACAGATATCGTTGCCACTACAGGAACAGATCCAATATTAACAGCAGTAAATGTAGGAAGGTTATTTCCAGATCCATTTGTAATTAATCCGATACTTGGATCGGTATTCGTCCAGATATAAGTAGTTCCAGCATTTGAAGTTGTTGAAGTAAGATTAAGGTTTACAACTTCTCCGTTACAAAATACTTGTTGGGTAGGCAGATTAACTTGTGGAGATGGATTTACAGTAATAGTAAATATCATTGGCAAACCGGCACAAGTAGTATCTCCATTAGTGAATTTTGGAGTTACCGTAATTGTTGCCACTAATGGAACAGTCCCCGTATTTATTGCAGTAAATGCAGAAATTGGTCCAGATCCAGAAGCTAGTAATCCTATACTTGGTATGGAATTGGTCCAGTCATAAGTGGTAACCCCTCCAGAATTAATAGTAGTAAAGTTTACTAATGTAGTTGAGCTTCCGTTGCACTTAACTTGTGAGGACACTGGATTTACTTGTGGTATTGGATTTACTGTAATTGTAAAAGTTTTAGGCGCTCCACTACAAGTAATTCCATTATTATTATAACTTGGAGTTACCGTTATAGTATGTACAATAGGAGCAGTTCCAGAATTGCTTGCAATAAATGGAGGAATAGTATTTCCTATACCACTTGCCGCTAAGTAACTACTCGGAATGCTATTTGTCCAAGTATAGTTAGTAGTTCCTCCAACATTTGCAGTATTAAAAATAACCGCAGTACTAGATTCGCTATCACAAATTACTTGTGAATTAGGTTGGTTTACTTGCGCAGATGGATTTACTGTAATAGTAAATGTTTTAGATGGCCCTGTACAACTTACTCCCGAATAAGTATAGGTTGGAGTTACCACGACTGTTGCAACAACAGGAAGCGGTCCAACATTGGTCGCTGTAAATAGTGGGAGGTTGGTTCCAGAACCGTTATTTAATCCAATACTAGGATCGGTATTGGTCCAAGAGTAGGTAGTTGTACCTCCGCTATTAATAGTTATAAGATTAATAGCTACTGAATCTCCACTACATTTTACTAATGAGCCTATTGGATCTACTTGTCCAGTTGGATTAATGGAAATAGTAAATGTCATTGGGTTTCCAACACAGCTTAATCCAGCATTGGTAAATATTGGAATAACATTTATGGATCCTACAGAAGGATTTGTTCCTGAATTTGTTGCTAAAAAGGATTGAATAAAGTCGATTCCTGGCCCTATTAATCCAATATTAGGATTTGAATTAGTCCAAGTATAGTTGGTAATTCCTTGAGTATTATTTGTAGTTAAATTAATAGTATTGGTATTTAATCCATTACAAAAAGCTTGAGGCGCTATTTGATTTGCTTGCCCCGATGGATTAACAGTAATTGTAAATACTTCTGGAGCGCCAGTAGTACAATTTACTCCAGCATTAGAGTAGGTAGGAGTAACTGTAATTGTTGCTACTAATGGAATGCTTCCTGTATTTGTTGCCGAAAAGGCAGGAATATAGTTTGTTGTTCCATGGGCAGGTAATCCGATACTTGGCATGGAATTGGTCCACTCATAAGTAGTGATACCACCTCCAGTTGTTGTGCTAAATGGAATTGAAGCTATAATATCTTGATTACATTTCACTAATGATGTAAATGCATTTACTTGCGCCTTAGGATTCACAGTAATTGTAAATACAATAGAAGTACCCACACAACTAATTCCTGCATTAGTAAAGGTTGGAATAACTGTTATTGTCGCCACAACAGGAACTGGCCCTGGATTGGTCGCTACAAACGGAGGAATGTTGCTACCAAATCCATGTGCTATTAATCCAATGCTTGGATCAGAATTTAACCATTCATATGTAGTATTTGCCCCAGTTGTTATTGAACTAAGGTTAACTACAGCTGGACTTCCATCACAGAATACCTGTGAAGTAGGCAGAATTACTTGTGCTTTAGGATTTACCGTAATAGTAAAAGTAATAGGGTTTCCGGTACAACTTACACCAGCATTGGTATAGATAGGAGTAACCGTTAATGTTGCCACTTGTACATTTGATCCAGTATTTAATGCAATAAAAGGAAGTATATTTCCAGTTCCTTCCATTGCCATACCAATATTAAGATTATTATTTAACCAATGATAGGTTGTAGTTCCACCAGTAGCTCCTCCAGTATTATTTGTAGTGAAATTTACTAGGTTGGTTAAACTTCCATTACAAATTACTTGCGAAGGTACTGTGTTTACTTGTGGTGATGGATTAACCGTTACAGTAAATGTTTTTGTGTTACCTGTACAACTTACTCCTGCATTAGTATAGGTTGGGGTTACTACAATAGTTCCAACTACCGGAGAACTTCCAGGGTTAGATGCCATAAATGTAGGAATATTACTTCCTATACCACTTTGTAATCCAATGCTTGGAGCAGTATTAGTCCAAGAGTAACTAGTTACGCCAACCGTAGTTGGTGTAGTAAGGTTTATTGTAGCCATACTTTCACTACAGAAAACTTGAGGAGATGGTTGATCCACTTCACCAGAAGGATTTATTGTAATTGTAAATGTTTTTGGATCACCTGTGCAAGTTACACCAGCGTAAGTAAAAGTTGGCGTTACTTCTATAGTTGCTACTAATGGAATTGTCCCAATATTAATTACTGAAAAGGTTGGAATTGGTCCTGATCCATTTGTTTGCAATCCAATACTTGGATTACTATTAGTCCAAGTATAGGTAGTACTTCCTAAAGTATTTTCTGTTGAGAAATTAATCAATGAAGTACTAGTACCATTACAAAAAACTTGGTTATCCGGTTGAGCTACTTGTGCCTTTGGATTCACAGTAATAGTAAATGTAGTTGTAGTTCCAGCACAAGTCATGCCTTCATTGGTATAAGTTGGTGTTACTATTATAGTTGCTACTACAGGCTGTGTTCCAGAATTAATTGCTGTAAAAGCAGGAAAATTATTTCCATATGCTCCTAATCCAATACTAGGAGCAGAATTAGTCCATGAATAAGATGTAGCACCTACACTTGTTAAGGTTGACAGGTTAATGGTTACTAAATCGCCGTCACATTTTACTTGTGGAGTAATTGGATTTACTTGTGCTAATGGATTTACTGTAATAGTAAATGTCATCGGATTACCTATACAACTAACCCCTTGATATGTGTAAGTAGGAGTTACAGTGATGGTTGCGCTTATAGGAATAGTGCTTATATTTATTGGTATAAAGGATGGTATAAATCCTGTGCCATCTGCTTGCAATCCTATATTGGTATTACTGTTATGCCATGAATAGGTAGTTATTCCTCCTGAAGTGGCAGTAGTAAAGGATATCATATTAGTTGCACTACCATTACAAAATACTTTAGGACTCATTTGATCTACTTGAGGAGATGGATTTACCCTAATTGTAAATGTTTTTGAATCACCAATACAAATTACGCCATCATATGAATACGATGGAGTTACAGTTATGTTTGCTACTTGTGGAGTATTTCCAGCATTAGTAGCTACAAAAGACTGCATGTTGTTGTTTCCGTTTGTTAATAATCCAATATTTTGGTTATCGTTAGTCCAAGAATAAGTAGTTGTTCCTATAGGGTTATTATTTGTAGAAAATAATACTGCCGTAGAAGCACTTCCATTACATAAAATTTGCGAAGCTGGTTGAGCAACTTCACCAGAAGGATTTATGGTAACGGTAAATGTTTTTGGAGTGCCAAGACAACTTACTCCATCATTGGTAAATATTGGAGTTACCACAATTATAGCAACTACAGGAGTTGTAGTAGTATTGTGAGCAACAAACTGAGGAAGAATTCCATTTCCAGTAGCAGCTAACCCAATAGACGGCTCTGTATTTGTCCATGCATAAGTTGTAATTCCTCCGGTTATTGGTGTTGTTAGGTTAATGTTTGCGGTACTACCATTACAAAATACTTGGTTAGCCGGTGTATTCATATCTCCAGAAGGATTTATGGTAATTGTAAATGTTTTTGGAGTACCAGAACAAGTTACACTGTTATTAGTAAAATAAGGTGTTACCGTAACTGTTGCTAGAATAGGGCTAGTCCCTGTATTAATTGCATTAAAGGTCGGAATAGTACCTGAGCCACTTGTAGTTGATAAACCAATATTTGAATTATTGATTGTCCAATTATAAGTAGTTACTCCACCAGTATTTTGTGTAGTAAAGTTAATTAATGGAGTAGTACTTCCATTACAATAAACTTGGTTAACTGGAAGATCTACTTGTGCAGATGGATTTACGGTAATTGTAAATGCCATTGGTGGAGTAGCAGTACAAGTTACACCTGCGTGAGAAAAGGATGGAGTCACTAAGATGTTAGCCGTTACCGGTAGGGTTCCTGTATTAGTTGCAGTAAAAGAAGCTAAGTTGTTACTTGTTCCACTTGCTGGAAGCCCTATACTTGGCTCTGAATTTGTCCAATAATAGGTTGTATCACCTCCAGAATTTAAAGTAGTAAGATTTATAGTAGCAGGTGTGCCATTACAAAATGCTTGTGGAACAGTTGGATTTACTTGTCCCGTTGGATTTACTATAATTTCAAAAGTCATTGGAGCACCTTCACAATTTAACCCACCATTGCTAAAAGTTGGAGTTACAATTATTGTGGCCACTTGTGGTACTGTACCAGTATTAATTGCGGTAAAAGGAAGAATGTTTCCAGATCCAGTAGCAGCTAAATTAATGGTGGTATTGCTGTTTGTCCAAGTATATGATGTCGCACCTGCTGTATTTATAGTTGTAAAATTAACAAAAGCAGTACTACCATTACAGAAAACTTGAGGGTTAGGAGTATTAACTTGAGGCAAAGGATTTACAGTAATAGTAAATGAAATAGGGTTACCAATACAACTAACTCCTGCATTAGTAAATGTTGGAGTAACTGTTATTGTTGACACTTCAGGAGTGTTTACTGTATTTGTCGCAGTAAATGGTAAAATGTAGTCACCAGTTCCTGTGATAGGAAATAATCCAATATTTGGATTTGAATTTGTCCAAGAATAGGTAGTAGTCCCGCCAAAATTAGTAGTTGTAAAGTTTATTATATTACTTGAAGCGCCTTTACATAAAACTTGTGAAGCTATTGGATTAATTTGTGGTGAAGGATTAACGGTAATCGGGAAAGTTGTTGGAGCACCTGTACAAGTAACACCAGCAAAAGTAAATATTGGAGTAACCGTTATTGTTGACGATATAGGATCAGATCCTAAATTAGTTGCTGTAAATGTTGGAATAACACTTGCTGCAGAAGGCGCCAATCCAATGCTAGGATTAGAATTTGTCCAGTTGTAGCTATTTATACCACCTGTATTTATTGAAGATAGGTTAATAATTGCTGGATTTCCATTACAGAATACTTGCTGACTTATTGGATTTACTTGAGCAGATGGATTTACAATAATTGTAAATGTCATTGGTGCACCAACACAACTTACTCCTGCATTAGTAAAGGTAGGAGTTACAGATATTGTAGCCGTTTTAGGCGCATTTCCTGAATTGGTTGCAATAAATACCGGAATGTTATTTCCAGCTCCAGCTCCTTCTAAACCAATACTTGGATCACTATTAGTCCATGCATAAGTTGTCGTTCCTCCAGAAATAGGTGTCGTAAAGTTAACTAAAGTACTTATTGCACCATTACATAGTACTTGTGGAGCAACAGGATCTACCACAACCGACGGGTGTACCGTAACTGTAAAGGTTACTGGAGCGCTAGTACAAGTTAGTCCTGCATTGGTAAAGGCAGGAGTTACAACAACTGATACCACTACAGGGAAGGTTCCGAGATTGGCTGCAGTAAATGAAGGCAGATTGTTACTTGAACCAGATGCTGGTAATCCTATACTTGAATTGGTATTAGTCCAAGCATAAGTGGTAGCCCCTCCAGCATTAGTAGTGGTAAGGTTAATATTTGCTTGAGCTCCATTACAAAATACTTGTGGGCTGGTTGGGTTTACTTGTGCCGCTGGATTTACAACAATAGTAAACGTCATTGGATCACCAGTACAACTTATTCCGACATTAGTAAATGTTGGAATTACAGTTACAGTTGCCACTTTAGGAATAGAACTGCTATTGAAGGCATTAAACGAAGGAATCGAAGTTCCAGCACCATCAATTAATCCAATACTTTGATCAGAATTGGTCCAAGTATAGGTAGTTCCACCAATGCTTGGAGAAATTAAGTTAATTGTTGCGTTTGATCCATTACAAAATACTTGTGTAGCAAGAGGATTTACTTTCGCTTTTGGATTTACAGTTATAGTAAAAGTTATTTGATTTTGAATACAACTGGCTCCCGCATTAGTATAGGTAGGAGTAACAGTTATTGTGGCAACCTTTGGAGTATTTCCTGAATTAGATGCAATAAATGACGGAATATTGCTAGTTCCACCACTTGCAGCTAAACCAATACTTGGATCAGAATTAGTCCACGAATAAGTAGTTGTACCTAATGTGTTATTTGTAGTAAGAGCAATTGCTGTTGTAGCAGATCCATTACACACTACTTGAGAAGGCACCAAATTCACCTGAGCTGATGGGTTTACAGTAATAGTAAATGTTCCTTGGGTACCAGTACAACTTACTCCGCTATATGTATATGTTGGAATTACATTAATATTAGCCGTTTCTGGAACTAATCCAATGTTGGTAGCAATAAATGATGGAAGATTGATGCCATTACCACCTGTTAATCCGATACTTGAATTAGTAGTTGTCCAGGTATAATTTGTTATACCTCCAGTATTTTGAGTTGTAAGATTAATATTTGCTGCAGTTCCATTACAGAATATTTGCGGTGCAGTAACATTAATCTGTCCTAATGGATTTACAGTAATTGTAAATGTTTTAGTTGTTCCAGTACATGTTACACCATTATAGGTGTAGGTTGGAGTTACAATAATAGTTGCAACTGCTGTAGCTGTTCCAGTATTAATTGCTGTAAAAGATGGAATGTTGTCAGAATTGCCGCTTGTAGCTATTAATCCAATACTTGGATTATTATTAGTCCAGAAATAAGAGGTTGTTCCTAAGGTGTTATTGGTACTAAATGCAATGGCAGCTGTAGTACTTCCGCTACACAATACTTGTGAATCAGGTTGATTTACTTGTGCAGAAGGATTTACAGTAATAGTATATGATTTGGTTAAGCCTGAGCAAGTCATTCCTCCATTTGAAAATGAAGGGGTAACCACTATAGAAGCAACAATAGGGGAGGTTCCAGCATTAGTTGCTATAAAGGATTGATTAGTACCTATTCCAGTTGAATTTAATCCGATGCTTGAATCGGTATTTGTCCATGAATAATCAGTAGTGCCTCCAGTGTTAACTGTGGTAAAATTAATTGTTGCCGAATTTCCATTACAATAAACAAAAGGCACTGGTTGGTTAACTTGTGCGGATGGATTTACCGTAACAGTAAATGTTTTTGATGGGCCTGAACAGGTTACAGCATCATTTGTAAAGTATGGAGTAAGCACTATTGTAGCATTAACAGGAGCTGTTCCAGAATTAAGGGCTGTAAATGATGTAATAAAATTACCCGTTCCTCCATTTAATCCGATACTTGAATTAGTAGTGGTCCATACATAGGACATTAAACCTCCAGTATTTAAAGTTGTAAGATTAATATTTGCTGCAGTTCCATTACAAAATACTTGTGTTGCTGGTTGATTTACTTTCGCTACTGGATTTACCGTAATAGTAAATGCCATTGGAGCGCCTGAACAGCTTAATCCTGCATATGTAAATGTTGGTATTACAGATATATTTCCAGTTACTGGAGCATTCCCTAAATTTGAAGCTACAAAGGAAGGCAGATTATTACCAGTTCCATTTAGTAATCCAATACTTTGAGCACTATTTGTCCAAGAATAATTAGTGGGTCCTCCAGTATTTAAAGTAGTAAGAACAATATTTTCGTTAGTACCATTACATACTACTGGCGAAATTGGTGTATCTACTTGTCCAGATGGATTAACAATTACAGTTAATGAAATAGGAGCAGAAATCGTACATCCATTTGCTGTTGCCGGAAGCGTTAATAAATAAGTTACCGTTATTGGTGCGTTAGTAGTATTTGTTAGTATTTCATTTATTATACCCGTTCCGTTTGATCCGGATTCAGTTATTCCAAGCACCATATTCCTAACCCATGATATGGTCCCAGAAGCACTTGTTGGAGTATAATTAAATGTAGTTCCAGAACATATTGGGTCTGGATTCGGATTGGATGTTAAACTTGGAGCTGGATTCACATCCACAGTAATAGTTTCCGTATTGGTACATCTTTGGGGAGCTGGAGTAGTACTTGTAATTTGGTAAACAACAGAAATTACAGTGTCGGTTGTATTTGTCAATGTTTCATTTATTGATCCATTACCAGATCTTGGACCTGTTACTATAATTCCAGATGGGGGAGTAATACTCCACACAAAAGTACTTCCTGAAACACTTGAAGTTGGGGTGTAAGCAAAAGTAGAACCGCTACAAATTGATGGAGGAGTTAGTGAACTTGTAAGTGATGGTTTAGGATTTATTGTAATTGGATATGCTGCAGATGCAGTTCCTGATCCACAATAATTACTTCCAATTACAGTTAGATTTCCTGAAACTTCAGTGACTCCATAAGAAATCGTAATTGAGTTAGTAGAAGTAGTAACAGAACTTCCATTTGGCAATGTCCAAATATAACTAGTTGCATTTGGCAGTGTTGTAGCAGTATATATATTTCCAGTAGAACCTGCGCAAACAATTCGTGGTCCCGAAATGGTAGCAACTCCTGACGGCAAACTAGTTACATTTATTGGAAGCGTAGCTGTTGCAATTCCACAACCGTTGGTAGCTGTTACTGTAATATCACCTGAATTAGAACCAAATAAAACCTGAATCGAATTTGTTCCTTGTCCAGATACTATTGTTGCTCCAGTAGGTATGCTCCATATATAATTCTGTACACCATTATTGGTAATAGTGCTAAATGTATTTTGTACATTATAGGTTATAGTTTGTCCTTCACAAATTTGTGTTGTAGCTGGGAATATCGGCCCTAAATTTGGCTTAGCACAACTTATATTTAATTTTACAGAATCTGTTATAGGATCATGATTGGCGCAAGCCCCAGTTCCGTGAACAGTTAACGTTAAAGTTTCTGTATTACAACTATTACCGTTGGATTGATACGTATATGGATTACCTGGAGTAAACATACCGAATGCATTAGATGAACTCCAGTTTTGAACTCCAGCATTATTGGTAATATTAATTCCATTATTTGTTATAGAAGTTCCATTTATTGTGAAAACCCCTATTGGTGTTCCAGAAGTATAACATAACCATCCATCTTGTCCGGCCTCAACAACTGGTAATGGTTGAATAGTTATTGTCAAATCACTATATACCGAAGTGCTTGGCGGACAGCCATCTAAAGGTGTTACAAACAATCTTACAATAGTAGTTGTACCTGTTGGTGATCCTGAAATACCTGAAATAAATGTAGGTTGTAATGGATTTGGGCCATTAGTAATAATGGTTCCTGGCCCGCTATAAATACTCCAGTTTAGATTTTGATAATTGTAGGCACTACCAATTAAAGTAACTTGAGGAGTGTCCATACACATTTGAACATCGGTAGTAGAAACCGATGGTTTTTTTACAATTGTTAAAAGTATAGTGCTTTTATCAGCAGGACAATTTGAACTTGCATTCCCAGTTAAGGTTAAATAAACATGTCCTATGTTAATGTCATCTACACTTGGGGTATATACCGGATTTAAAATGGCATTATTACTGAAAGTACCAAAGACATGCCCTAATGTAGGGTTACCATTACTATTGTCAGAAGCAGTCCATACTATAGTTGGAGTAGTGTTTGCTTGACTTGTTCCAGAAAGTGTATATGTACTTCCTTCACATATAGTTTTATTAGATCCTGCTGAAACAGAAGGGCCTGAATTAATAGTAATTTTTATTATATCAGTAACTACTGAATTACATGCAGGATTTAAAGCTTTAATAGTTAAATATACATAACCTAAATTTATATCATCTTGGCTAGGGGTATAAATTGGATTTGTAATTGTCGCACTATTAAATGTTCCAGGAGTATATCCTGATACAATAATTCCACTTGGATCTGGTGAACTTGACCAGCCAACAGAGTTGTTGTTTGTTGCTGTAGCTCCACTTAATGTATACGTTGAATTTTGACAAATAGTTGCATCAGGCCCTGCATTTACTGTTGGTTGTGCCGATATTGTCAAAGTCATAGTTTGTGATACAGATCCTGTACATGGTGCTAAATTAGTAGCTTGTAACGTAAAGGTAACCAAACCTACTTCATTAGTACCCGGGTGATAAATTGGATTTAATGAATTAATAGTTGCTGGTTCTATAGTACCAGTTCCGTTTTCTGTCCAAGCGAAAGTTGAATAATTTTGAACTGACGCATTATTGTTTATTGTAACCACCTCACCTTGACAAGATGTAATATTAGACCCCGCATCCACAGTTGCTTTAGGTTGTAAATTAACCGTAATTGTTGAAGTAGCGGGAACTGTACATCCAGATGGAGGCAATGCAGTTAATGTTAATAAAGCAAATCCATTTGCAATTTCATTCGCAGATGGAGTGAAAATTGGAGTTTCTGTTGTAGCATTTGTCAATGTACCAAGAGTTCCTCCTGTGGTATCGGTCCATAAAATGCTATTACTATTATTTACTGTAACTAAATCTTGCATGGTAAAGGTTTCACCACACATGGTTATTGCGTTTGTTGAAGTAATAATACTTGGATTTTGATGAATAGTAATCGTCATTGAATCGGTTATTGCAACTTGTAGACAATTTGCATTTGGATAAACCGACATCGTTAATATTACACTTGAAGTATCACTAGATCCAAAAATATAAACCGGATTGATTCCACCATTAGAATTAGAATAATCCCAAGTTCCATTCCCTGTAGAACTCCATGAAACAGTATAACCAGAATTATAATTGCTTATGGTAGCATTATTTAATAATGCAGAAGTATTATCTTCACAAGCTATAATGTCTAATCCTGCATTAATTTTTGGTTTAGCATATAAAGTAAGTTGAATACTGTCTGTAGCAGAACTACATCCATTTGTACTTGTTCCATTTAAATTAATTGTAATAACGTTCACTCCATTTGCAGTATTGTAATCACTTGCACTTGGAACATATAAAGGTGCTAATGTATTTCCAGTTTGTTGAATAATTCCACCACCAGTTGTAGTCCAAGAGTAGGTAGTTGCATTAGATCCAGTACCGTTTAATTGGAAAGATCCAGTTCCCTCGCAAATATATCCACTAGTACCAGCACTTACAATTGGAGCTGGATTTACTTGAATTGTTAAGTAATCCGATACTGAAATAGGACAAATTCCATTTCCAACAGCAGTTAAGGTTACAGTAATGGTACCTGATGCTCCTGCATTAGGTACAATAACTGGACTTAATGTAGTTTCTGTACCTGCTTGAATAGTTGCTGGGCCAGATACATTCCATGAATATAAGTTTGAATTTTGAACACTTGCTCCAGTAACTGTATATGTACCAGTTTGACAAATGGTTCCATTTGTTCCTGCCTCTACAATTGGTTTTGCAATAATGTCTAATTGAATAGTTCCAACGCTGCTAGGGCAAACTCCATTTGCAGATGCCGCAGTTAACGATAATGTTACTAATCCTGTTTGGCCTGTTGCAGGGGTGTAAATTGTTGCTGCAGCATTATTTGGAGTAAATGTTCCTCCTAATCCGTTAGAAGAACTCCATAGCAAACTAGCATAATTAATTGCCGAGGCATCCGTGTTACTAATTGTAAAAGTAGACCCTTCACAAATAGTTTTGGTAGGGATAACGGTAACAATTGGTTTTGGAACTATGGTGATGGTTTTTTCTGAAACGGCATTTATTCCACAAGCAGTATATCCAGTTGCAGTTAAAGTTAAAGTAACTGTTCCGGTTTGTCCAACAGCAGGAATATATTTTGGAGTAAGTGTATTTATTGTAGTTGCATCTAGAGCACCTGGTCCTGTTGCGGTCCAAGTAACAGTAGTATAATTTGCAGCAGTTGCTTCTCCAGCTGTTAAGGTATAACTTGTTCCTTCACAAATAGAAACAGGTGCTCCTGCATTTGCAGTAGGTTTTTTCAAAATGGTAATAAAAGTAGTATCTGTTACTTCAGGACAATTAGAATCACTAATTGCATGTAATGTAAGCGAAACGGAACCACTAATTAGATCGGAATTACTAGGGATATAATTAGTCGTTAAGGAATTTACAGAAATAAAAGTTCCGTTTACAGAGGAAGATGTCCAATAAACGCTAGAGGCATTGGTTGCAGAACCAATTAAACTAATATTATCTCCTTCACAAATTGATGCGTAAGTACCAGCGTCAACTACTTGGTTTGGAGTTAAATGCAATATTATAAAATCAGAAACTGGAACCAAACAAGGGGTTAATGCTTGGGCTGTTACAGTTAATGTCACGGTACCAGTAATTAATTCGGATGCGCTAGGTGTATAAGTTGGGTTTAAAGCTGTACGGTCGCTAAAAGTTCCTGGAGCACCGCTATTAGATGCCCAAAGTATGGCTCCTAGGTTTTGTCCTGTAACTCCTGTGATAGAGTAAGCTTCAGAAGAACAATTAAATCTGTTTTCTAAACCTGCATCTAATATTGGTTTTTTCTGAACGGTTACTACTTTGGTAGCAGAAACTGCAGCACAAGGCGTATTACTATTGGCAGTAACTTTTATTGTAAATGAATTCGTATCGTTAGAACCTTGAGTGTAGGAAGCTGTTGGTAGATTTGCATCAGTAAAAGTTCCATTTGAACTTCCAACAGTCGTCCATATTACTGAAGCAGAATTCGTTGCTGTAGCAAATGCGGTGAACACGGCACCTTCACAAACAACATCCGTTGGCGCTGTTACAACAGTAGGTGCTTTGGTAATATTAATAGTGATTTCTTTGTAATCCGTCAATGCACATACATTATCAGATGTAGCTAATAACCTTAGTGTAACAGAATTTAGCAATAAATCAGCAGCAGAAAAATTATAGGTTGTAACTAATGCAGTATTATTTGCAAAAGTACCTGTACCTGTAGTAGTCCATAAATAAGTAGTACTAGCAGTTGCATTGGCAACTGTATTTCCATTTAAAGGATACGAAGTTTGGCTATTACAAATGACATCCGATGTATTTGCAACACTTACCACTGGTTTTTTAATTACATTCAGTGTAAATTGCTTGGTTACTATTTCGGTACATGGTAAATTACTAGATACGCTCACTTCAATTACAACAGTAGTGCTTGAAGCATCTGGAGTAAATGTTGGGGTAGCAGTATTGGATGCTGATAAAGTTCCAGCTCCAGAAACTATGTTCCAAAGAATTGTTGTTGCATCGTGATTAGCAAAAACAGCATTTAATTGTTTTGGTGTATTTTCACAAAAAATGTAATTAGTTTGTGTAGCGTCAATAGTTGCTTTTTTAGCAATATTAATTTTTATAGTTCTTACAATAGGCGTTGTACAAGGTGCAATAGGCGTTACGGTAAGTGTAAGGTTTACAAATGTCGCAGCAATATCTGCAGCTGTTGGAGTGTAAGTAGGGGTCCAAGAAGAAGCACCAGTCAAACTTGACATTGTAGTCGTAGTCCATTGGTGTGATAAAATGGATGTTGGGTTAACTATAGTTAAATAGTTTGCCGGAATTGTATAAGTATCGGTTTCGCAAATTGTAACTTCTGTAGGATTTAATGTTACGATTGGATTTCTAACAATAGTATATACCGTTGTGCTAGAAACTGTTTCCGAACAAGGTGCAACAGCATCACCAATTAAGGTAAGTAACACTTGTCCGCTTGCAATTTCAAGTGGTCCAGGAGTATATTCGGTAACGGTATTTAAGTTAGAAGTAGTAAAAGTACCATCACCACCATTGTTATCCCAATGTAAATTAGTGACATTGCTAGATAAAGCATCCGAAGTGGTAATAATACTTCCTTCACATAAAGTTTGAGAAGCTCCAGAAGCTACAATTGGTTTTTTCTGAACAGGAATTCGTACTGTTTTTGTATCATTAGTGCTACAAGGAGCATTTGGAATAGCAGTTATTGTAATATCTATATATCCATTATTAATATCAATTAAACTCGGAGTTACTAATGGAGTCAACGTGTTTGAATTTGAAATAGTAGTTCCTGAAGTAGAAGTCCAGTTGTATGAAGAGGCAAATTGAACTGTTGTTCCATTAACCAAAACATTAGTTTCATCCGCACATATTGTTGGTTGAGGGGTTACTAAAGTAATTACAGGTTCCTTAATTAAGGTTACATCTGTATAAGTTACTAACGGTACTGCACAAGGTGCTATTGGATTTGCAGTTAATGTTAAACGAATTGGGTTTATACTTAAAATATCTGCTGCACTTGGGGTATAATTTGGATCTATGATATTATTAAAATCAAAAGTTCCTGTACCCGAAGTTGACCAAACTAAATTATTAATTGTTGATAAATCTACTGTTGAATCTGTGATTTGAAATGGTAATGCACATTTAATTAAATTAGGGCCTGCACTAGCAACCGGTAATTTCTGAAAGGATAAGATTAAGGTTTTAAAAACAGGAATTGTACAAGGTGTAATAGAATTAACAGTAAGTTTTAAGGTTACAGAACCAGCAGACAAATCTGCAGGAGATGGATTGTAAATTGGGTTCAAAGTATCTCCAGAAGCAGAGAACGTTCCGGTTCCACTCGTAGACCAAACAATAGAGTTAGGAGCAAAATCTGTAACAGTTGTTCCACCTATTCCATAAGAATTTTGTGTCACACAAATAGCATCCGTTGCTTTTAATGTAATAACAGGTAATTTTTGTAAATTCAATCGAATTACATCCGTAGCCAGAGCAGCACAAGGAGTAAGCGGATTAGCGGTTAAAGTTAAATCAACAAATCCTAAATTTATATCGGCTGCAGAAGGGGTATAGGTAGCCAACAAAGTGGTGGCATTGGTAAAGGTACCAGTTCCAGTAGTTGACCACGTTACATTAGAAAAATGAGCAGATGCAGTGGTTCCGTTCGTTACATAGCTAGATCCTTCACATATAGTTGCTGTTGCAGGACCTGCATCAGCGATAGGTTGGCTTATAAAATGTAATGTTATAGTGTTGGAAGTAGAAGAGTTACAATTTAACGGATCTCTGGCTGCCGTTAAAGTTAAAGTTACTGTTCCTAGAGTATAATCACTTGCCGATGGGTAATAGGTTGGCGCTAAAGCCAAATTATCTGGAGAAAAAGTACCAGATCCTGAGGTGCTCCAAGACAAAGTATCATAATTAGTAGGAACTACTCCAGTTACTATATAAGATGGGGCACCAACACATAAATTTACATTTGGATTGATTACGGTAATAACAGGTACTTTTTTTATGAAAAGTGTCATGTCACTTACAGCATTAGCAAAACAAGGTGCGTTTTTGAAAGCAACTAACGTTAATTTTACAGAGCCACTATTTTTGTCATTAGTTCCTGGAATATAGGTTGGATTGAGAGTATTTGCTCCTGTAAACGTTCCATCTCCATTAGAACTCCATTGCACTCCTGAATTAAATGTTGAGGTTGCTGTAGATATTTGGTACGATTCACCTTCGCAAATGGTATGATCTAGACCAGCATATGCAGTAGCTTTAGGAATAATTGTAATTGACGTATTGGAATTTGCAGGATTGGTACATGGCGCTATTGCATTAGCTATAAATGATAAATAAATAGTACCTGTTTCGCTTGTTTGTGAAATGTAAGTAGGTGTTTGTGTATTATCATTAATAAAAGTGCCAGTGCCACTAGTTCTTGTCCAACTATAACCACTTGCATTTGTAGAGGTGCCAGGAAGTATAATGCTATCTCCTTGGCAAATTACTTGAGCTAATCCAGCATCAGCAGTTGGATTTTTTTGTATGGTTAAAACCATTGTGTCTGGTATACTAGTACAACCAATTTTTGGCACTCCGGTTAATGTAAATGTAACTGAACCTGCACCCTTATCCCCAGGACTTAAAGTATAAATTGGATCTTCATTATGGATATTATCAAACGAACCAGACCCAGTGGATGTCCATGTTAATGGAGTTGTATTAGAGGTTGTTGCAAATAAATTAAAAGTTGGATTACTTTCACAAATTGTAGCATTCCCTCCTACAACAATACTCGGTTTTGCGTTAATGGTATATAAAACAAAATCCGGAACGCTTGAACCACATCCATTTATAGGTTCTACCGTAACTGTAAAAGTTACAATTGTATTTAAATCACTAACATCAGGATTATAAATTGGACTTATAACAGTTGGATTCACAAACGAACCATGTCCACTGGAAGTCCAAAGTATGGTTCCAGCATTTTGAATTGTAGCGTTAATGCTAATTGGTCCATCACATACTTCTCTGTCTATACCAGCATTTACTATAGGTTTTTTAACAATTTTTATTATAATACTATCGGTAGCTGGAGTAACACAAGGGTTGCTTCCAGAAGCACTTAGCGTTAAAGTAACTGATCCATTTAATATATCATTTGGCCCTGGAATATAAGTAGGAGTAAGGGAGTTAATTCCAACTATAGTTCCATCACCAGTACCATTAGTCCAAAGTATGGAGCTGTTTACTATGTTTTCTGCTGCCAATGGGTTATACGGCACAAAATAGTTAGACCCCTCACAGATGGTAACAGTTGGTGGCCCGGCATCAACTTTTGGAGCAGGTATAATTAGAACAGAAACTGTATCAGTAGAACTTGGGCAAGTAGAACTTGAAGATGCAGTTAAAGTGAAATCTATTGGTCCTACATAATTTTGATCATTTGCACTTGGGGTATAAATTGGCATGTACGGATTGCCTAGGTTTAATGTCCCCGTAATTCCAGGAGACATATTCCATACTAAGTTAGTTGCATTTTGGGTTCCTGTAGCATTAATTTGAATCGGATTTGTTCCACATGTTATCACATCTAATCCAGCATTAGCAATTGGTTTTTTGTCAATTATTATAACAACATTTTGAGTATAAGTTGTTGTACAAGGATTGATTCCTGTAACAGTTAATTGTAATGTTACGCTTCCTGCAAAAATGTCATTTAAGCTAGGTGAATAGATTGGGTTTAGTATAGAATTGTCACTAAAACTTCCAGACCCTATTAAGGTTCTCCATACAGTAGTGGTACTATTTGTTACTGTTGCGTTTAATTGTACTTGCGGAGTGGTTTCACAAATGTGAAATTGTGGAGCACCCACAATAGTAATAACCGGAATTGGTTGTACTGTAATAGTTACTTGGTTGGTTTTTTTACATCCCGTTGCAGTAACTGTTTCTTCTAAAATATAAGTGGTTGTAACTGCTGGACTTACCGACGGATTGGAACTAGTTGAAGCAAATCCTGCTGGTATACTACTCCAAGAATAGGTTGATCCTATAGTAGAATTGGACCCTAAAGCAATTGAATTTCCAGCACAAATGGAAGTATCAGTAATTACGGTAGCATTTGGTAATGGGTTTACAATTACCTGAAATTGATCTTGAGCCGAACAACCCGTTAAATGGTTAGTTATAGTATAAGTATAGGTTTGTGTAACTACTTGATTAAAAGTAATACTAATTTGAGGTAAAATACTAGAATAGCCAATATCAGAAGTCCAGTTATAATCGTATCCAGCAATAAATGGATCTCCAAAAGTTTTAGTACCACCATAACAAACTTGTTGATTTGGAATATCGGTAACTATAGGAGTGCTTTTTACAGTAATAATGGCAACAGGTGAAAATATTGCAGGGCAAACACCATTTTGAACTACTACTCTATATTGTGTTGTGGTAGTTAAAGAACCAACAGTATAATTGTCGGTTGTATTGGATATTGGAGCCCAACTAGTTCCATTAGTTATAGATTGTTCCCAACGTATAATGGTTCCGATATATCCAGTAAGAGTTAATAAACCTCCATTTTGTCCAACGCAAATAGCTGTATTTGAAGGGTTTAAATTCCCTCCTAAACTTTGTGATGCAACATCAATAAATGCAGGATTTGAATATTCTATCGGAGCAGTTCCGCTTTGAACTACCGATCTATAATATAAAGGAGTAGTTGTATTTGTAACGGTATAAGAAGTACTTGTATTTGGTATATCAACCAAAGAAGATGTGAAATTTACATCACTAGCACTTTGCCATTTAATAACAGTTCCTGTTTGACCAGTTAATGTCAATACTGTTGAGTTAGTTCCATAACATACTATTGCTCCTCCATTAACTATACCTCCTGCAGAATTAGGAAATACCGTAACATTCACAGGGGTTCTTAAACTACTTTCACAACCATTAACAGTTTGAGTTACATAATAAACTCCAGTAGCTAATAATGTAGAACCTGCAAGTGGGGTTAAAATTACTGAGTTACTATACCAAGTTGCTGTTCCTCCACCTACGATTAGTAAGTTTGAAACAGTTGCATTTTCAGAAACTAAGAAAGTTTGTGCATTGACAATTGGCGCTACAGGAGAAGCGGGTTGTACATCTATTAAAATAGAATTAGAACTAAGAGAAGTACAACCATTTGAATTTGAAACGGTATAATTATAAGTTCCAGAAGCTAATCCGGTAATAGTTTTGGTTAATCCTGTGCTGGTTAAAGTAACTCCATCAGGAATTCGAGTTAATGTCCAGCTTCCTGTTGAAGGTAAGCCATTTAAAGTTACACTTCCTGTTGCTGTAGTACATGTAGGTTGTACTAATAATCCAACAACCGGTGCGCTTTGTCCTGGAACAGAATCAACAACTACATTTGCTGATGCGACTGAACTACAAGATCCATTAGAAACAGAAAAAGTATAATTTCCAGTTACTAGATTAGTAACTGTATAGGCATTACCTGTTCCGGTATAGGTTTGTCCACCGGGTAATTTTGTAATAGTCCAACTTCCAGTTGGTAATCCGCTTAAAATTACACTTCCAGTTGGGTTAGCGCAACTTGGTTGCGTTGTAGCTCCAACTATTGGTGCGCTAGGAGTTATAGGAGCAGTAATTATTGTAGTGCTAGTAATTGCAGAAGTACATAAATTGCTGTCTTTTATAGTAAAGTTATAAGTTCCTGCTGGTTGACTATTTAAAGTATAGTTTGTCGAATTTCCAGTGTATGATCCCGGGTTTATTGTCCATCCTGTCGTTGGTAAACTAGAAAATTTAATTGACGCTATTGTTGAACTACAATCTGGTTGTGTAACATTTAATATTGGAGCAGATGGTATGCTATTTACAGTAACAATAACACTGTCAGTGTTAGAACATCCATTGGTGTCTGTTCCGGTAACAGTGTAGGTTGCGGTTGAAGAAGGTAAAAAAGGAATATTATCTGTAATAGTATTCCAATTATAAGTGCCATTTGTTCCTGCGCCAGAACCAAAAAGAGTTATGGAAGAACCTAAACAAACACTTCTGTCAACACCTGCATTTATATTTGGAAGCGGTTTAACAGTTACGGTATAAGTTGCCGATGAAGTACATCCATTATTGTCGGTCCCAGTCATTATATATTGGGTAGTTGATAATGGGGTTACAGTAATAGAATTTGTTGTTCCAAGTCCACTATTCCAAGAATAACTGTTTGCACTTGAAGATGTAAGTGTAGTGTTGTTTCCTGCGCAAATAGTATTATTTCCTGTAATGGTATAAGTTGGTAATGAATTTATTAAAACAGTTACCGGATTTGTTGTTGTAGAACATCCGTTAGGGTCTGTACCTTTTATAAAATAGGTTCCAGAAGCTGCAACTGCTGTTGAATTAGTTAAAGTAGCTGTAGCTAATTGGTTTGTGAAATAAGTGTAGAATAATCCTGGTGTTGAACCCAATGTTACATTTGTTGAAGTAAGATTTACTGTGTTTGGACTACATACGGGAGCAGGATTAGTAACAAGTAAGGATGGCGAAGCATAAACAACAAAATTAGTAGTTGTTGAACATAAATTTGAATTAGTGTAAGTAATTACAGTGGTTCCAGGCGATGTCGCTGTTACAAGTCCGTTTGGAGAAACGGATGCTATTCCAGGATTTGAAGATGCCCATGCATTAGTTGAAGCTGGCAGTGATGTTCCTCCAGACAGTAAAGAAGTAGTATTTAGACAAGACGATAGAGTTCCTGATATTGCTGGTATACTATTAATAGTAACTGTAAAATTAGGAGAAGTAACAATTGAACAACCTAAATTTTGAACTACAGCTCTAAAATAAGTAGTTTGAGTTAAAGCTCCAGAAGTATAAGTAGAAGAGGTATTTGAAATTGTATTCCAAATAGTTCCATTGTTAGACTGTTCCCATCTAAGGATGGTTCCAACATAATTGGAAAGGATTAACAATCCACTATTTTGACCTAAACATACTGCAGAAACTGCTGAAGTTATAGAACCTCCAACGCTTTGAGGAATAATGTCAATAAATGCAGCTGTTGAAAATGAAGAAGATGTACCGCTTTGAATTACTGCTCTATAATAGGTGGGAGCACTTAAGTTAGTAATCGTAATTGATGAGTTTGTATTGGCAATATCAGTAAGATTATTTAAAAAATTACTATCGCTAGCACTCTGCCATTTAACAACATTTCCTGTATTTCCTGACAAAGTTATTGTAGTAGAATTGCTTCCAAAACAAACTGAAGAACTTCCTGTAACTGTACCTCCAACCGAATTTGCATTAACAGTTACTGCAACTAATGTTCTTGCAGTACTTTCACACACATTTAAAATTTGTGCTGCATAATAGGTCCCACTTAATAATAATGTTCCACTTGAAAGTGAGGAGCCTCCAGTAGAACTTGTATACCATACTGGTGTTCCTGGGCCGGTTATTTGTAAATTAGCCACCGTTGGGTTTGCAGCAGCCATAAACGATTGGGCCGCTGCTGCAATAGGTGCGCCTGGAATTGTTGGCGCCGCAGTAACGGTAATACTTGAACTTGGAGAAGTACATTGATTAGCATCTCTTACAGTAAAAATATAATTTCCAGCAGGTTGACTATTTAGGGAATAGGTTGTCCCTGATCCATTAATAGACCCTGGCAGTATAGTCCAGTTTCCCACAGAGGTTGGTGGTAATCCAGAAAATTGAATAGTTCCTGTATTTGAAGTACAATTTGGTGGAACTACACTTAATACGGGTGCCGTTGGTATACTATTTACGGTCACCAAAACCGATGCGGTATTAGTACAACCATTAGCCCCTTGTGCTGTAACGGTATAAGTAGTTGTAGTGGCAGGAGTAAACGCTATACCATTTTGTATTGAACCGCTCCAAGTGTAAGGTGCAACTCCACCAGATCCAGAAAGTGTTATGGTATTTCCTGCACAAATAGTTTGGTTAGAACCCCCGCTTATTGTTGGAAGTGAATTTACGTTAACAGAAAAAGGAGCTGTTCCAATACAGCCATTAGTAGCTGTTCCAGTTACAGTATAGGTTGTAGTTGTTGCTGGATTAACAGTAATAGCAGCTGTTGATCCAAGACCTGCATTCCATGAATAGGTTGATGCGCCACTAGCAGTAAGTGTTGTAGTGCTATTTGCACAAATAGTATTAGTGCCAGTAATGGAAATTACAGGTAATATATTTATTAAAACATCTATTTTAGTTCTTCCACTTTCGCAACCATTTACGGTTTGACTAACAAAATAAGAAGTAGTACCTGTTAAAGCGGTACTTGGAATTGGTGCTGTGGTACTTCCAGTTCCTCCGCTTGAATTAGTATACCATTTTAGCAAATTGCCCGAAGCTATAAGGGAACTTGGTGTTTGATTTTGACAATAGATAACCGGACTTATAGTTATTGTAGGAACAGTTGGAATTGGATTCACTGTTACTAGCACTTGATCCGTATTTGAACATCCATTAGCATCTGTTCCTGTAACAGTATAAGTTGTTGTAGCAGATGGAGTTACTGAAATAGTAGTAGTTGTAGCGCCATTACTCCATGCATAACTATTTGCTCCACTTCCAGCTAATGTAACTGATCCGCCTGCACAAATAGTTTGGTCGATTCCAGCGTTTACTGTTGGTAAAGCATTTACAGTAACAGCAAGTGGCGTTCTTAAACTTTCACATCCATTTATGGTTTGACTAACATAATAAGTAGTAATTCCAGTACCAGAAGTACTTGGGGTTGGAACAGAAGTTTCAGCACCGCCCCCAGTTTGAGATAAATACCATTTTAAGTTATTTCCCGTTGCGATTAATGGATTTGCTGTTTCATTTAGGCAATAAGCTAAAGATGAGGTAGTTGGTATTAGAGGAATTGAATTAATAATTACTGTAGCTGTTGGTGCTGAAAAAGTGGTAATTTGACATCCTAATAAAGAAACAGATATTAAATTTAAAGTTTGATTTGAAGTAGCTCCTGTAACATTTACTAAAGTTTGTCCAGTATTATTTAAAACAACAGTTAGACTCGTTCCAGAACCTATTTTATATACAACAGTTGAATTTGGTGTTCCAGTAATTTGGAAAGTTGCAGTAGCTCCAGAGCAAATTGGAGAAGTTGCACTAACCGTAGCAGTTGGAAATGCATTTACTACAACTTGTTGGTAGGCAGAACCAATACATCCGAAACTATCAGTTCCATTAACTGTATAAGTCGTATTAGATATTGGGCTAACTACAACACTAGCATTGCTTGTTAAGCCTCCCCAATCGTAGGTAGACGCTCCATTAGCTGTTAATGTTGTGCTTGTTCCGCTACAAACTGTTGTACTTCCAGTAATAGTAATTACAGGTAGAGCACGAACTGTTATTGCGAAGGTTTCTGTAACCGAACACCCGTTACTATCGGTTCCTGTAACATAATAGCTAGTATTTACAGTTGGATTAACCGAAATTGAATTTGATGTATTTCCAGTACTCCATAAATAGGAATTAGAGCTAGCTCCATTTACACTTATATTTAGTGATTGCCCAATACAAACATTGGTAGTACTGCTTTTAATTAATACCGGTAATGCATTTATAGTTAATTGCGCCGCAGTGGAAGTAGTTGGGTTAGTTGGGTCTGAGCTGTCTGTAACAACACAAGTATAGCTTGCAGCGTCAACACTTATAAGATTAGAAATAGTTATAGTTGAAGTTCCTGCACCACTTACAATACTTATATTTCCCCCATTACTAAGTGAAACACCATTTTTTTTCCACAAATAGGTTAGAGTTCCAGTATCTGTAGCAACTACAGAAAAAGAAGCGCTACCTCCTACACACTTTGATGTAGCTTGAGGTTGAGAAGTGATAATGGGTGCTGCCAAAACACCAGTAATTATTGAATTACTGTTTAGGCTATTCATTTTACCTCCAATCAAATTTAAAGAACTTGAATTAAATCCAGTTTCTGAAATTTCGACACCGGTTTTAGCATTGCTAAAATTACATGAAATCGCAGCAACAGTTAGCGGATTTAATTTATGTTTTTTTTCAGTGATATTGCTATTGTTTTCAAAAACATTTGAAAATATCGGGTTAGATATTAACAATGGAGCTATAGCAAAAAGGATCTTTACTATTCTTAATATTTTCATAATGATAGGTTTACGTTGGCTTGGGGTATAATATAGGTTACAAATGTAATAAAAAATTGTTAATAACTTTGTTTGAGCTATTATTAATTATGCCTTAAAGTTCATTCTTTTTAAGAATTGGCTATATGAAACTAAATTTAAGAATTAAACAATAGTTATTAAACAATTCATAATGTGTAATTATTTTTACTAATAATCGACCTTATTATTTTTAAAAGTTAAATAATTAATTATAACAAATAGGTTAAGTTATTAAAAATGCAAAATAAACAAAATTACTAATATGATTTTAGTTCAAGTTGGTGCAACTTTTTAAAAATCAATTATTATTAATTATCTTATAATATTGATTTATAATATAAAATAATGCATTAAAATTATGAAAAATAGTATCATTTATAGTTTGGAACTTTTTTAAAAAGATTTATATACATTCTTGTTCAATTGCATTTTTTTATCAAGTTATAAATCTCTGATTTATAACTTGCACCAACTTGCACTAACTTGAACTAAATCATTGTGAAATAAATTTCTTATAATTGCACAATGATGTTAATATTACTAATTTAGAATAAAGGTCATACTCTATTACTTATGAAAAAGAAACATACTATTTATCAAGATAAAGTGATTTGGGAAAAATCAGCCCTTTAATCGTTATACACTGTATAAACACCAATTAAAATGAATGTAATAATACTAATGCAACTGCACGAGCTAATTAAAAATAGTCAAACGGGGACTCCAAATCAATTGGCGAAAAAACTCGAAATTTCTTCGCGCAGTCTCCATTATTATATTGTTTTTATGAAAACCAAAATGAATGTAGTTATTGAATACAATAAAAAAGAGGAAACTTATTTTTATGGAACGAAATGCAATTTATGTTTTGTTAACTTTTAATCTTTTTATTTAACTTGATTTTTGTATTCACTTAATTTTTCCCTAGTGATTTGTATCTTTGTGGCATGAGCAAATCTATTTTATGTATTGGTGCTACTTTGGTAGATGAATTGTATTTCTCTCAAAACACCATTATTCCTAATTCTTCTAATCCTGCCACAAAGTCTTCAAGTATTGGTGGCGTAATTGGTAATATTGCGCAACACCTTGCTTTATTAGGCTTGCAGCCAACTTTAATTACTGTTTTAGGAAAAGATAACGAGGCTAATTTTATTGCTGAACAATTTAACAAATTAGGAATATCCTTTTCGGAATCTAATTTTGATGCGTCTTCCACCGGAAAATACGTTTCTATAGCGCAACCCGACGGTAATCTTTATGTTTCCGTCTGTCAAGATGCTACTCCCGAATATTTGTCTATTCCTTTTTTGGAATCTAAATCCAATTTTATCAAAGATTTTGATTTGATCCTTTTGGATGCCAATTGTTCTGCGGAATCCCTGCAATGGATAATTTCATTTGCAAAAGCCAACTACCAAAAATTAATTATAGAACCTGTTTCGGTTTCTAAAGCGAAAAAATTAGCAGCCTTAGATCTAAATGGGGTTTATATGATTACCCCAAACCAAGAAGAATTGAGCGCCATTGCTACTATAGATTCAGAGGAGGAATCGGTTTTGGCTTCTCATTTGTTAACAAGAGGAGTAGAAAAAGTGTGGCTTCGCAAAGGGAGTCAAGGCTCGGTAGTATTGGATGCTAACCATTCTCTAGAACTATCCGTGCCAACTATTTCAATAATAGATAGCACAGGTGCTGGAGATGCCGCATTAGCAGCTTGGGTTTTTGGGTATTGCAATCAAGAAGATGAACGTACTTCGCTCCAACTAGCACATAGTTTAGCAATGGAAGTACTACAAATAAAAGGTGCCGTAGCAACTACTATAACTGCAAATTCTCTGCAAAAAATAAAAAATAACTATTACCATGATTAATACAGATTTGATAATTATCAGTCCCGAGGTGCAACATGCACTAGATACTAATTTACCTATAGTTGCTTTAGAGTCGACTATAATTTCCCACGGAATGCCTTGGCCTCAAAATGCCATTACTGCTAAATTGGTCGAAGATGAAGTTCGAAAATATGGAGCAGTTCCTGCAACTATTGCCATTCGCGACGGAAAATGTTTGGTTGGTTTACGCGATGAAGATATTGATTATTTAGGACAAACTCCAGGCGTTTGGAAAGTAAGTCTTAGAGACATGCCGTATGTAATTGCAAAAAAATTACCTGGGGCAACAACTGTTGCTGCTACCATGCGAATTGCCTCTATGGTTGGAATTAAAATTTTTGCTACTGGCGGAATTGGTGGCGTGCACCGCGGTGCTACCGACACTATGGATATCTCAGCCGATTTAACCGAAATGGCGCATACCAATGTTGCCATTGTTGCTGCAGGAGTAAAATCTATTTTAGATATTGGATTAACTTTAGAATATCTAGAAACTTCTGGAATTCCAGTGGTTACTTTCGGGCAAGATGCCTTCCCAAGTTTTTATTCTTCCAAAAGCGGATTCCAATCGCCTTTGCGAATGGATACTCCTCAAGAAATGGCTTTGCTATTACAATCCAAATGGGACTTAGGACTTAACGGATCGGTGTTGATTGCCAATCCAATTCCGAAAGAATTTGAAATGGAACAAGAAGCAATTGAAGTACACATTTTGGATGCTTTGCAAGAAGCCAATCGTTTGCACATAAAAGGAAAAGAAGTTACTCCATTTTTATTAAAAGCCATTGCAGCGCATACCCATGGTGAAAGTTTGGAAGCCAATATTGCTTTAATAAAAAATAATGCCAAAGTTGCTTCCGAAATAGCGGTGGCGCTTTACCAATAATAAATTTTGTCTCGCAAAAACGCAAAGGCGCAATGTACCACTAAGTCTTTGCGCCTTTGCGTGAGAATATTCAATAAATTATGTAGGGCCTATTTTAATCGTACAACAATATTTTTTGTCATTACATACTTTTAATTACATAAGTAACCATTCCCCAAATAACTAACTCATTTTCTTCAGTAACTTTAATGGGTTGGTAATTTGTATTTTCTGGCATTAAATACAAGCAGTCGTCTTCCGTTTTAATTCGTTTTACCGTGAATTCGCCATCAATAAAACACACCGCAATTTTGTTGTTTTGTGGTTCCAAACTCCTGTCGACAATTAAAATATCCTTGTCGCTGATGCCGGCATTTATCATCGAATTCCCTTTTACTTTTATATAAAAAGTCGCTAACGGATTTTTACATAATTCTTTATTCAAATCGATATCATTCCCTAAAAAATCAGTGGCAGGCGATGGAAATCCAGCAGAAACCCCTTCTTTTATATACGGAATTCTTACCTCACTTTCAAAATCAGGACGATAAAACGTTAACGTAGGTTCTTTTTTTACAGGCATTTTATTTCTAGTATTTCCTTAAATTTAGTAGTATAGTTTTGCGATAAGTGCCTTTGGTTCATGTTCCAAGTTACTTGTAAATCTTGCGATGCCAACTTCACCTTTCTATCGCCAATCTTCGCGTTTAGTGCATCCATGGCTTTCATCAGTGCCAAATGCTTCGGATTTTCTTCTTCAAATAATTGTAGTTGTTTTTTGTTTTCGTCTATAAATTCGGTTACAATAACTCCCGCTTTTTTAAATTTAATGTTTTCATTGCTAGCATGTAATTCCTTTAAAATTGCAATTGCCGCATTAGAAATCGTCAAGGTAGAATTGGTGGCATACGTCAAGGTAATCGCTTTATTGTAATAGTATTTTTGGGTTTCATATTTATGTCTGTCAATCACTAGCATCACAATAATGGTATGGCAACACGAATTTTGTTTTCGCAATTTTTCGGCACAAACCGCTGCAAAAGTAGCCACGCGCTCCCGTAAAGCATCCCAATCGGATAGTTGTTTCGGGAAACTTCTAGTGGTTGCAATACTTTTTTTCTGTTCTTTAATGGGTTCCAAGTCCAACACCGATTTGCCTTCTAATTCATATTTTAATCGCATTCCCAAAACGCCCATTTCTTTTCGTATCCACGCTTCGTGTTGGGGTTTTGTAAAATCATAAGCAGTAAGAATAGCATGCGCCACCATCTTTTTTCTAAGTCGGTAACCAATTCCCCAAACGTCTTCAATTTTAGTCCATTTTAGTGCTTTAATGCGCTTTTCTTCGGTATCAATTACATAAATACCTTGTGTTCGTTCTTGGTATTTCTTGGCAATTTTATTAGCCACTTTCGATAATGCTTTGGTAGGAGCAAACCCCACACAAACCGGAATTCCAACCCATTTTTGCACCCTTTGTTTCATCTGCAAACCATAATCGTGGAAATTATTAATTGGTACACCGTCAAAATTCAAGAAAGCCTCGTCAATGCTATACACTTCAAGATTGGGCGTGAACCCTTCCAGAATTTTCATCACCCGATTACTCAAATCGCCATACAAAGCATAATTAGAAGAAAAAACATGCACCTTTTTATCTCGCAACTCTTGACGTACCTTAAATTCAGGTGCCCCCATTGCAAAACCCAATGCTTTGGCTTCGTAACTTCTTGATATGATGCATCCATCGTTATTAGATAAAATAACGATTGGTTCCCCGTTAAGATGGGGTTGAAAAATGCGTTCGCACGAAGCGTAAAAATTGTTACAATCTACTAAAGCATACATTTTGTAAAATTACAGAATACGATTTTAGGTAGGCAAATAACACTTGTTAATTTTGGCAATTGTTGATAAATAAAAACCACCAAAATTACTTTTGATGGTTTCTGTTATTTTAAAAGTAGAACCTTTGTGGCTCTTTGTGTTACAGTACTAAGTTCTTTCACAAAGAAATAAACCTTGATGGCGATTTGCAATTATTGTATGAAATATCCGTGCGGTCGGGTTTTTAGTTCTTAAGAAAGAGAAATGATTTTTGATTTACTTTTTTAGGTTTTCAAGTAAAAATTCAGGAGAAAAATCGGCGCCATTTTCCCATTCTAAAGTCCAAGAATTAAGTTTAAATTTTTTAAATGTTTCTAGTTCCTTAAGAGGTAAAAATAGTTTAGTATGGAGATGATTTTCAAAATCAAATACTCCTTTTTTATTGTTATTAAATTCTAATTCTATTTTGTAATCTTTCAAATAGTTTGCGTTAGTTATCCAGATCAATCCCATTGTTTATTATTTTAGTGGTTCAATTTTTTTTGGCAATTCCCCATTTTGAGCTAGTTCCCAGTTTTCAATTAATTCTTTTTTATGCAATTCCATCCATTCAAAAACCAATTTCAAGGCTCTTTTAGGCATGAATCCTTCCACAATTTCATC
>CANGCT010000014.1 GCA_947452415.1 Flavobacteriaceae bacterium | reverse complement strand
CTGGTTTACCGTTGACTATAACGAAGCCGAAGCTTACAAACAATTTAAAGCCCATTTCTCGCTGAAACGATAAAAGGAAAATCTAAAAAAATGAGGGAATCCTCTTGAAAAGAACCTCACCCCCGGCCCCTCTCTAAAGGAGAGGGGTGCCAAAGCATGAAAGTATTGTATAAAATACTCTAATTTTTTTGTTTAAAAAAAGCCGTCCCGCCCTTCGGGAACCCCTCCAAAGGAGTGGAATAGTTGCTAATATTTAATCATGAATTTCTGGAAAATTGTAAACGTGTTGCGTGAGGGATGGAAGCGGCATCCTTTGCTTTTTTTCTTTAAAAAAGCAAAGATATAGCGCACAGCCCGACCCGAAGGGGCACGCTATAAAAGAAAAATTAATTTTGATTAACATGTGTTTGATGTAATCATTCTATTACAAAACTTACCGAAACATTAGCGGTTACTTCAATTTCACCAATAGCAAGGGTTTCTTTAGAGGTTGTATTTGCAGGAAGTCCAGCGTCTGCCATTGCCATTTTATACATTGGTTGTGGGAAATAGGCTTGGGTATTATCACTTATGGTTAGGGCTTTTCCAATTTTTTGATTCAAAACAGATGTATAGTCTTCGGCTTTGTGTTTGGCTTCTTTCATTGCTAGTTTTCGGGCTTCTGATTTGTAATCTTCTAATTTAGAGGACTTAAATTCTACATCGCTAATGTTGTTTATGCCATTATCCACCAAGCCTATCATTAAACTATCGTATTTTAAAATGTCTTTTAAAATAATGGTAACCGATTGAGAAGCAAGGTAATTGTATTTCTTTTTTTCATAATCATAATTTCGGTTTAAACTTACATTGGTAGTTTTAAAATCGGATGCAGGGATTCCGAAATCCTTTATGAATTTTAGAACTTTATCTATCGTTTCGTCGTTTAATTTTTTTACTTCGGCAGCATCTTTTCCTAAATTTTCTACTCCAAAATTAACAACAACTTGATCGGGTTTTACGCTAATTTTTCCTTCTCCAGAAACAGAAATTTGAGGAATTTGTTTTTGCTCTTGTGCTTGTGCCAATGAGGCAAACATCGCGAATGCGATTAAAATTGCTTTTTTCATAATAAAATGTTTTAGATTATTGCTTATTCAAAATTTATGCCAATTATAGTTTTCCTTGCTTGGCCATAACAGCCATAATTATAATTGGGATGGTTAAAATAACAACCATAAACGTATTTTCGGTAAGTATTTGAGGATGCAAAATAATAGAAAAAATATAGCCACCAATGGCACCTCCAAAGTGAGCTGTATGTCCAATATTGTCATTTTTGGCTCTCATTCCATAGATAGAATACAATAAATATCCAATTCCGAAAAGGTAAGCAGCTATTGGAATTGGGATGAAAAATAGAAATATTTTTAGACTTGGATCTATTAAAATTGCCGAATAAATAATTCCAGTTACTGCTCCCGAAGCGCCAATAGCACTATAATTGTAATCGTTTTTGTGGATGAATAAAGTAAGAAGACTTCCAAAAACTATACTTGCAAAATAAATTAATAAAAATGAATAATTTCCTAAAGCTGTGGAGACTACGGGTGCGAAAAAATACAGTGTAAGCATGTTGAATGCCAAATGCGAAATATCGGCATGTAGAAATCCCGAAGTAATCATTCGTATTTGTTCTCCTTTAAGAATGCTTCCAATGTGGAATTGGTATTTTCTAAAAAAATAGGTATCTTCAAATCCCTTAAAACTTACAATTACATTGATGGCAATTAGAGCTATTAAAAAAAATGTGGAACTCATAGCGTATATTTTAGGTAAAAATAACAATTGTTGTTTAGGTTTTGTTAAACCAAAGTTATAAAATTAACTTAAAATGTATATTTGCATAAAATTATTACAATGCAGTTTTTACTTTATATTCTTATTTACCCTTTATTGTGGCTTATTTCGATAGTGCCATTTCCTATTTTGTATTTTATATCCGATGGAGTTTATGTCTTAGTTTACTACATAATTGGCTATAGAAAGAAAACTGTTAGAGAAAATATAATATTAGCCTTTCCTAATTTATCGGATAAAGAACGATTGGTTATTGAAAAAAAATCGTTTCATCATTTGTGTGATATGTTTCTAGAGATGTCAAAAACCATGACAATTTCTCGGGAAGAAATGAATAAACGTTTTGTTTTTACTAACATGCAAACCTATTTGGATTTGGAGAAAAAAGGAAAAAGCATAGCGTTGTTAATTGCACATTATGGCAGTTACGAATGGTCTATTTCTATGAACCATCATATTAATTTTTTGGGATTTGGAATTTATAAAAAAATAGCCAATAAGTATTTTGATAAATTAGTTAGAGATATTCGTTCTAAATTTAAAGCGCAATTAATTACAACAAAAGAAACCAAACCTACAATTGAACAAAATAAGATAAACAATATTTTAGGGGTTTATGGTTTTGTAAGTGACCAAACTCCAAGGAGGTCTGACGCGATGCATTGGTATTCTTTCCTAGGAATAGATACTCCAATTCATATTGGAGCTGAAACTTTGGCAAAACGATATAATATGAATGTAGTTTTCTTAAAAGTTAGAAAAGTAAAACGGGGATACTATGAAGCTACTTATGAAGTGCTTTCGGAAGAGGTACAACTGGTTCCAAATTATAAAATATCAGAAGACTTCATGAATAGGGTAGAGCAACAAATTTATGAAGCGCCGGAGTTTTATTTATGGACACACAAGCGTTGGAAACATAAGAAAATAGATTAGAAAAGTACGAGGTCTGAGGTACGAGGTACGAGGTTGGAGGTATAAAAAAAATCCCAAAATTAGAATTTCTAATTTTGGGATTTTTCATTTCGTACCTCGTATTTCCAACTTCGTACCTCGTATTTCCAACTTCGTACCTCGTATTTCCAACTTCGTACCTTAATTATACATTTTCTTTCTTAACTCTTGTACTTTTTCATCATCCAAATATTCGTCAAATGTCATGTAGCGGTCAATAACGCCATTAGGAGTAATTTCTAGAACTCTATTGGCAACTGTTTGTGCAAATTCGTGGTCATGTGTGGTGAATAACACCGAACCCTTAAAGTTTTTCAATGAATTGTTGAATGCAGTAATCGATTCTAGATCCAAGTGGTTCGTAGGTTCATCCAGCATCAATACGTTAGCACGAATCATCATCATTCTAGACAACATACAACGTACTTTTTCACCTCCCGAAAGAACGGTACATTTTTTTAAAGCTTCTTCACCAGAGAAAATCATTTTCCCCAAGAATCCACGAACATAAACTTCGTCACGCTCTTCTTCTGTTTTCACAAACTGACGCAACCAATCAACTAAATTCAAATCGCCATCTGTAAAAAACTGACTGTTATCGTTAGGTAAATAAGACTGATTGGTAGTAATCCCCCAACTAAATTCTCCAGCATCTGCCTGTTGATTTCCGTTTAATATTTCATAAAAAGCGGTGGTAGCTCGAGAATCTTTTGAGAAAATAACTACTTTATCTCCTTTAGCCATATTCAAATCTACGTTTTTAAAAAATACTTCACCATCTACTGAGGCAGCAAGGTTTTGAACATGTAAAATTTGATCTCCAGCTTCGCGTTCTACGTCAAATATAATTGCAGGATATCTTCTGCTAGAAGGGCGAATTTCGTCAAGATTTAATTTTTCAATCATTTTCTTACGAGAAGTTGCTTGCTTAGATTTAGCAACATTCGCACTAAAACGACGGATAAATTCTTCTAATTCGGCTTTCTTTTCTTCGGCCTTTTTATTTTGTTGTGCTTTTTGTTTAGCAGCTAGTTGACTAGACTCGTACCAAAAAGTATAATTTCCAGAATAGTGATTAATTTTTGAAAAATCAATATCAGATATATGCGTACAAACCGAATCTAAAAAGTGTCTATCGTGCGAAACTACAATTACTGTATTTTCATAATTTGCCAAGAAATTTTCCAGCCAAGTGATGGTTTCAAAATCCAAGTCATTGGTAGGCTCATCCATAACCAAAACATCTGGATTGCCAAAAAGAGCTTGCGCCAATAACACACGAACTTTCATTTTTCCTTCAATTTCGCCCATTAAACTATAATGCATATCGGCAGAAATGCCAAGATTAGAAAGCATTGAAGCCGCATTAGAATCGGCATTCCAACCATTCATTTCTTCAAATTGTACTTGCAATTCTCCAATTCTATTGGCGTTTTCATCAGTATAATCTGCATACAAAGCATCCATTTCAGTTTTTACAGCAAACAACACCTTGTTTCCCATCATCACTGTTTCTAAAACAGTATTTTCATCAAACATGTTGTGGTTTTGATTCAAGACCGACATCCGTTTTCCAGGCTCCAGAATTACTCTGCCCGAAGTTGGGTCAATATCGCCTGCAAGAATTTTTAAAAAGGTAGATTTACCAGCACCATTAGCACCAATAACTCCATAACAATTGCCTTGAACAAAGGTAGTATTCACTTCGTCAAATAGTATTCTTTTGCCAAATTGAACTGATAGATTGGAAACCGTAAGCATAAAATTGGGTGTTTTAAATTTGGTGCAAAAGTAGTGAAAAACGTTTAAATTTTAGCAGGTTGGGTTGGTTTTTTTCTTTCCCAAAAATTGTTGCTCTTTGTATATTGATTAAAGTTGGCTTTCTTTTTTTAATGCCAATTCTAAGCTTTCGTAATTCATTAATACTTTGGCTATTTGTCCTTTTTTATTCAAAATAAAATGTGTTGGAAATCCACTTAAGTGCAGTGTTTCATTCATGTATTTTTTCATATTTGGAATAGTTGAAAACAATAATGATTTTTTTATTAAAAATAACTGCAATTGCTTTGCCGTGTCTTCTGATAGACTGATAAAAACTATATCTTTTCTACTTTTGTATTGTGTAACTAGTTTATTTACAGCAGGAAATTCTTTTATGCAAGGTGCACAATGAATGAACCAACATTTTATTACTACAATTTTACCTTTTAAAGATTCGGTAGTAATTGTATTTCCATTTAAATCTTTGAAATTAAATTCAGGAAAAGGAGTGCCTTCCATTTTATAATGTTCGTATTCTTCAATTGCAAGTGCAGTTAAACTTGCTTTTATGCTTGTATCCGAACTAGGAAGAATTTTATAAAGCTGGTAGCAAATTAATGAGTTTGTAGTTGTTAATTTTATCGGAATATATTCTCCAGAGGTTAATTGGTTTAAAAAATCATCTTTTGATATTTCTTTTAAAGAACTGTCTAAGGCTATAAAATCAGTTGAAAGAAAGATATTCTTGTTTTGATAATCCAACCAACTATTAAAGTTTTTCTGAATAGTTATTGGATCTATTTCGGGTTTTCCATATTCAACTTGTCCAAAAGCAGTACTAGTGATAGTAAAAAATATAGCGATATAGAATGATTTTTTCATTGCATTTTTAAAACTCAAAAATACAAAAATTTAATAAAACTTTTTGTTTAATTATTATCATTAATCGTTAAACAATAATTATCTTTACACTTTAATAAACTCCCAATTAATAACAATGGAAAAAATAACAAAACCTAGTAGTAAAAAGAAATTAGTAGATGACACCTTTATTGTTTCTATGTATATGGACTATGTTCTAAATTCTAATGAAGAACCTAAAAATGTTTTTATTTTTTGTAAAGAGTGCAAAATTACAGAAAGCGAATTTTATACATTTTTTAGTTCTTTGGATGCACTAAGGCAAGAAATTTGGTTAAAGTTTTTTGAAAATGCTTTGGCGACTTTGGAACAAGATACTTCTTATGAAAACTATCCTAATAAGAACAAGTTGCTTGCGTTGTATTTTACCTTATTTGAATTATTTGAGTTAAACAGAAGTTATATTTTGTTTTCGCTAAAAGAAAATAAAGAAGTACTTAAGAATTTAAAGAGTTTTAAGTCTTTTAGAAGTTGTTTTAAAAGCTTTATAACTAATTTATTAGAAAGCGGTAATTCTGAAATTCGACAAAAAGTGTCCACAATTACAAATCCTGTTTTGTCTGAAGGAGCATGGATCCAGTTTTTATTAGTATTAAAATATTGGTTGGATGATTCCTCTAAAGGATTTGAAAAAACAGACATTTTAATAGAAAAATCGGTTAATACCGTGGTAGATTTATTAGATACTAAACCACTAGAAAGTTTATTTGATTTGGGTAAATTCCTTTGGAAGGAAAAAATGGAATAATGAAAACATTAGATAAAATACCTACGGGTAAAATGGAACGTGCTGGTCAATTAATTAAAACCGGATTTAAAGTTGGAGGGAACTATGCAGCCTATTATGGAGAAAAAATAGTGAATCCGTCATTAAACAAGGATAAATTAAATGAAAATAATGCCGAAGATATTTACGATGGTTTAAAAAATTTGAAAGGGAGTGCGCTTAAAGTTGCTCAAATGTTGAGCATGGATAAAAGCATCATGCCACAACAATATGTAGATAAATTCTCGTTATCGCAGTTTTCAGTTCCGCCTTTGTCGGCACCTTTAGTTCGAAAAACCTTTAAAAAATATTTTGGAGATTATCCTGAAAGTTTGTTTGATACTTTTACTTCAGATGCAGTAAATGCTGCTAGTATTGGACAGGTACATAAAGCAACCAAGTATGGAAAAAATTTGGCAGTTAAAATTCAATATCCTGGAGTTGCCGATAGTATTAGTTCGGATTTGGCATTGGTAAAACCATTTGCTGTTAGAATGTTTAATATTAAAGGAAAAGATTCCGATAAATATTTTAAAGAAGTAGAAGATAAATTACTAGAAGAAACCGATTATATCTTAGAATTAAAGCAAAGTTTAGAAGTTTCTAAAGAATGCCAACATATTGCTAATTTGAGGTTTCCAACGTATTATCCAGAACTTTCTTTCAAGAAGATTTTAACTATGGAATGGATGGAAGGAGAACATCTTTCAGAATTCACTTCCCATAACAAAGACCTTGAAAAAGGCGATAAACTTGGGCAGGCTTTATGGGACTTTTATATGTATCAAATGCACCATTTAAGAGAAGTACATGCCGATCCGCATCCAGGAAATTTTCTAATTGATAAAGATTGTAATTTAATTGCGATTGATTTTGGATGCATTAAACAAGTGCCACAAGAATTTTATGTCCCATATTTTGAATTGGCAAATCCTATTGTAATAGAAGACCCTAAGTTGTTTAATGAGAAATTATACGAATTGGAAATTCTAAGAAAAGACGATTCTAAAGAAGAAATAGTATATTTTACTAAATTGTTTCACGATTTATTAAGTTTGTTCACCAAGCCTTTTCATGGCGATTTCTTTGATTTTTCAGATGAGGATTTCTTTGGTCAAATAGCCACTATGGGTGAAGAGTTTGCCAAAGATACCCAACTACGAAAAATGAATGGCAATAGAGGTTCTAAGCATTTCTTGTATATTAATAGAACTTTTTTTGGTCTTTATAATTTATTACACGATTTAAAAGCACGAGTGGATACTCAAACATACAAAAAGTATATAAAATAAACTATATTGGTAAACAAAAGAGCAGGATTCCTATTGGTTTTTCTGCTCTTTTTTTATTTGGATTAGTTTTATTTCTAATAAAAAATAATGTTAATTTGCAGTATGTTAAAAGTTGAAAATATAATCTTTTCCTACCAATCGGATACTACTATATCTAAAAGTTCTTTTACCTTGGATGCAGGAAAATCACTTGCTATAATAGGTGAAAGTGGTTGCGGAAAAAGCACGCTTTTAAAGCTTATATATGGTTTATATGATTTAGATAAAGGTAAAATCTTCTGGAAGGATTTGGAGGTTTTGGGTCCTAAATTCCATCTTATTCCGGGTATGGAATACATGAAATATTTGGCACAAGATTTTGATTTGATGCCTTTTATAACGGTTGCTGAAAATATAGGAAAATACTTGTCAAATATTTATCCAGATGTTAAAAAAGAACGTATTTCCAAATTATTAGAGATTGTAGAAATGCAAGAATTTGCTAATGTAAAAGCTAAATATTTAAGTGGAGGTCAGATGCAACGTGTTGCTATTGCTAGAGTTTTAGCATTAGAACCTGAACTATTATTGTTGGATGAGCCTTTTAGCCATATTGATAATTTCAGAAAAAATAGCTTGCGTAGAAAGTTGTTTTCTTATCTAAAACAAAAGAAAATTACGTGTATTGTTGCTACTCATGATAGCACCGACGTTCTATCGTTTGCCGATGATTTATTAGTAATGCAGCAAGGAGCAATTATTGAAAATGGCAGCCCAAAATTCATTTATGAAAACCCCAAAAGTCTTTATGTTGCTTCACTTTTTGGCGATGTGAATGCTATTGAGATTAAAAACAAAACACATTTTGTATATCCGCATCAACTCAAGGTCGTACCCAAATCGGATATAGAAATAATAGTAATGTCTTCCTATTTTAGAGGAAGCTATTATTTGATAGAAGCTAAATATGAAAAAGGTATTTTGTTTTTTGAAAGTAGAATGGACTATCCAAAAGACGAAGTAGTTTTTTTAGATATTATAACAACACTGTAGAATTTAAAAAATCCACTAATTGTTTTACCGCAATTCCGCGATGGCTGATGCTTGCTTTTGCTTGCATTGTTAATTCGGCAAAGGTTTTGGTTTGTCCATCGGCAATAAAGATTGGGTCATAGCCAAATCCGTTATCGCCAGCTTTAGTATCTGTTATGGTTCCGTTTACAATTCCATTAAAAAGCTGTTGTTTACCATTTAAATTCAAACAAATAACTGTTTTGAAATTGGCTTTTTTATTAGTTTCGTTTTTAAGAGCCAAAACTAATTTATCCATATTGTTTTCATCGTTTTTAGGCTCACCTGCATAACGTGCAGAATACACACCTGGCGCTCCATTAAGTGCTTCCACTTCCAAACCAGAATCATCAGCAAAACAATTCAAACCGTATTTTTGGGTAACGTAATTGGCTTTTAAAATGGCATTTCCTTCAATAGTATTTGCGGTTTCTGGAATATCTTCAGTACATCCAATGTCTTGAAGGCATACAATTTCAATAGAAGTTGGAATTAATTGTTGAATTTCTTTTATTTTATTGGCATTGTTAGAAGCAAAGACTAATTTCATGTTTCTGGCGAATATTTATTATTATTTTACTATTACTTGAAGACTTTTGCTAGAAGTAACATTAGATAATTTACAAATGTAAAGCCCAGATTGTAAATCACTAGCATCTAAACTTTGATAATTAATACCAGTGTTTAAGTTATTTAGTGTTTGTTCTTTTACTAATCTTCCTAAAGTATCATAAAGAGCAACAGTAGTATTTTGGTTTTCATCTAATGAAAAAGTAAAATGAATTTGTTTGTCTTGAATAGGATTTGGAGCAATTGTAAAATGTGTAGCATCAAACGTATTTTCATTGTTTGCAGCAGTATTTGTAGTCATTAACCAAATCATTCCATTCATTAATAATTTTTGGTGATTTCCGGAAGCATCTCCAGTATATCCAGTGTATAATGTATCTCCCGAATCTCCCGTACCATCATCAATTATGGAACTGTCTCCAACAGCAAATACTTTACCACTTTGATAGGTAGTTGCAGCAACATATACATTAGTCAATCCTGTTGTGCTAGATCCCGATTTAAAAACCAAGCCTTTTGTTGCGCTATTGTTTGTCGTATTAATTGTCATAGTTGCACCGCTTGTCCATAATACTTGATTGGGCACACCAAAAGTTCCATGAAAAATACTATAGTATGGGTTTGTGGTTGTTAATGTTGCAAAAGAGGTGGAAGCACCACTTACATCGGATAAAATATCAAAAGTAATTCCCAATCCATTATTAGCAACGCCATTGTTGGTTAAGAAATCATTCCATACCGTTGGAGGATCATTTCCATCATTATTTCTATCAGAACCTGCATGATCACAAATCATCATCAATCCACCACCATTAGCAATAAAATTCATAAGTGCAGTTTTTTCTGAGGTAGTAAAAAGGGTGTTAGGTTCTGTTACTACAAATGCTTTGTAATTGGTTAAATCTTGAACATTTGCTGAATTTCCATAAGTAATAGCTCCGTTGTAGGGTAGTGTCTCAACAATGTATCCTTGCTTTGCACAATCTACTGCTATTGCCGATATTCCTCCTTCCCAAAATGTTTCTGGTGTAGCTGAAGTAATTCCGGATTGTGCAGGACTAGGGATACGTTGTGCATAGGATGCTCCAGTTGTAGATCCTGCGCTAACATAGGGTATATGAGTAGTACTATTAAAATAAATGTTGTGAGCATCTGCATCAATAATCCAATCGGCATTACTGCACATTTCAGCTTTAGTAGCGTCAAAAAGAATTTTGTTTTGTGCAAAACTAGAATTAGTTATGCAGAAGATAAACAGTAATAAAGTTGATTTAAGTAATTTCATTTGGCTTGTTTTTTATTAATGGCAACTCGCAAAAATAGTTCATTTTTGTTTATGGATACTTAATCAAGTCTTAAAATGCATGATTTAACGAAATTTTATGCCTATTAGTTTAATAATAGTGCTAAAAAAATTATTTTTATTACTATTTTTGCCTTGTTTTTTAACAACTTATTTATCATGGTAAAAGATTTATTTGAAAGAATTCAAAACAATAAAGGACCTTTAGGAAAATGGGCTTCTCAAGCCGAAGGATATTTTGTATTTCCTAAACTAGAAGGAGAATTAGGGCCAAGAATGCAATTTCAAGGAAAAGATATTTTAAACTGGAGTTTGAACGACTATTTAGGTCTTGCAAACCATCCTGAAGTGCGTAAAGCCGATGCTGATGCTGCAATTGAATATGGTGCTGCTTACCCAATGGGGGCACGTATGATGAGCGGACACACTAAATACCACGAACAATTAGAAGAAGAATTGGCTGCTTTTGTAATGAAAGAATCGGCTTATTTATTGAATTTTGGATACCAAGGAATTCTATCCATTATTGATGCGTTGGTTACTCGTAATGATGTAATTGTTTACGATGTAGATGCACACGCTTGTATCATTGATGGGGTTCGTTTGCATAGTGGGAAACGTTTCACCTACCGCCATAACGACATTGAAAGCATGGAGAAAAACCTGCAACGTGCCACAAAATTGGCTACCGAACAAGGAGGTGGAATACTTTTCATTACCGAAGGTGTTTTTGGAATGCGTGGTCAACAAGGAAAATTGAAAGAAATTGTTGCAATGAAAGCAAAATACAATTTCCGATTATTAGTAGATGATGCACACGGTTTTGGTACTCTTGGAGCAACTGGAGCTGGAGCAGGTGAGGAGCAAGGCGTTCAAGACGGTATTGATGTATACTTCTCTACTTTTGCAAAATCAATGGCTAATATAGGTGCTTTTGTAGCAGCAGATAAAGACATTATTGATTATTTAAAATACAATTTACGTTCGCAAATGTTTGCTAAAGCGTTGCCAATGATTCAAACTATTGGTTCATTGAAGCGTTTGGAATTGTTACGTAAATCTTCCGAATTGAAAGACAAACTTTGGGAAAACGTAAATGCACTTCAAGGCGGATTGCGTGCTAAAGGTTTCAATATTGGTGATACCAATACTTGTGTAACACCAGTTTACCTAGAAGGAAGTGTTCCAGAAGCAATGGTGATGGTGAATGATTTAAGAGAAAATCATGGTATTTTCTTATCTATTGTAATCTATCCAGTAATTCCTAAAGGGATTATCTTATTGCGTATGATTCCAACTGCTTCACACACCCTAGCAGATATAGACGAAACACTAACCGCTTTCGAAATCATTCGTGAAAAATTAGTAAACGGAACCTATAAAGAAATTGCAGATGCTACAAAAGTAGATTTAGATGCTTAAATAATTTCTTTTTTTTTAGATATTTTAAAATCCATTCAGTTTTTGAATGGATTTTTTTGTGGGGGTATGTTTCAAGTAATTTATTTTTCACTTCTTTTTTCGAGGTGGATACTTTAGGATAATGGAGGGGTGTTATAAATGATTCAATAAATTATTTCTAACTAGAAAACAATTTATTTCTGAACAATTAGCAGTTTTAATATTTTAACAAATTCGCTAATTAATTTAAAATATTAAAATTAAAGTTAAGCAAAAAATGTTAATTCTTCTTCCAACGATACAGAAGTGTAGATTAGAAGTTACCATTTCACTAGCTTGACTTTCGTAAATTCCTAATTTGGCAACAGCTGTTTTTTCTTCAAAAAATTTCATTATCATTGAACTTTCCATTTTGAAAACAGAAACGACAATAGCTTGCGCTAATGCTTTTATCATTTTGGGACAGACTTTATTTAGGACTTAGTCTAGTTTTATACCCCACGATTAGCAGATGCTTGTTGCCATGTTTTGTCTAACTCTTAAAAACGGTTGTTCTATGATATTCTAAATAGTCTTCTCGTCCATTTATAGGTAGCATAAGATATTGTTTTTCTGGTGCAATATTTAATTTTGAACATGTCATTTTAGAAATCCATGGAGAAATAATCATTTTTTTATCATTGGTAAATGTTATATATCCCCTATCGAAAAGTAAATCAAAAGTAGGCGTTAACATGAATCCATTTTTCGGATCGATTTTTTCTTCATCATCAGATTTTACCCAAGGTTTAATATGGCTAGCTATCAATAGTCTATCATCAGATATTAATGTGATTGGACAAAATGGGCATTCTTCCAAAAGCATTTGTCGGTATTTTCCTTGACCTTTTCTTGCTCTAATTAATTGAGTTTTCACTTCAATTGGTAAACTTTCTTCTTCTAATATTTTTATTTCTTCTTCAATAATATATGGATTTTCATATTCGCCATAATAATCTACAAAAGGTTTAAAATAATAAAAAATATTTCCATCTTCATCTAGAAGTTTTATTGCGGATAAGTAACTAATGTTAGGAAGTGCAATTTCACGAATTAGTTTATAGTTTACATCACCATCAGGGGCTTTTACATAAATTCTTGGTCCAACAATTTGAGTTTGTTCAATTATAGTAAAAGGTAAAAAGTTTTCAAGTTTATCAACTTTTTCCATTCTTTCGTTCCATAGATTTGGCAATAAATCTATTCTTTGATATGGTTGCTCGGGATTTTTATATTCTGTTTCTGAGTTTATTAAAAACTCTTTTAAATCTTTTTTTAGTAAAAAACAATTTAATTGAAATCCATTTTGACCAAAAAAATTTCTTGTTTCAACATTCTCATTACCAACATAAAATTTTGCTTCACCATTTCCTTCTCCAATCTTATTTGAACGTAAGACAAATGAATCAGCAATTGTCATTTTTTCTATTGTATCTATTATTTCAAAACTTTTATTTTGAATTATAATTTTGCTCATTTTCTATGGTTTTATGGTTGTGTTATTGAAAATTTAAATATTTAGAATTGAAATAAATAATCTCTATTCTTTTCCAAATTTAGTTATGTCCATTTGTTTCATTAATGCAATAAATACATTTACAACAATACTGTTTCCAGCTTGTCTATACATTTGCGTATCACTAACTACTTGTTTAAAATCATCTTTAAACCCCATCAATCTTAAGCATTCTTTTGGAGTTAATTTTCTTATTTTTCCTTTATTATGAGTCACATAATTGTCAACACCTGACCGGTGCATTTTATGCATAGATTGTAGTATTGGTCTTGCTATTTCTAAATCAGTTCCAATAGTTGTTTTAAAAGTTTTAGTGCCAGAGGAAAGAACGTATGTTTTCGTTTTTTCAGATAAATAATATTTTTCTTCAACTTTATTTACATCAAATACGAAATCATTAAAATCACTTTCACTTTCTTCATATACAAAATCTCCATGCCAATTAAATTGTTGGTTTGCTTTTTGGCAAAGTGCAATTTCCCCATTTATTTGAGTATATCGTTTATTCCTGTTTTTTGTGCTTGTTACAAATTTTACCCCTTTTTCTTTTAAGTAATATTTACTGTCAATATAATCTTCAAGAAAGTCCTGCATTTTATATTCCAACTGAATTGGTTCAGGAAATTCAAAATCTACAGTATTATCTTTAAAACCAATAACAAATATTCTTTCTCTGTGTTGTGGGATTCCAAAGTTTTTTGAATTTAATAATTGATATTTAAAATTATATCCAAGCTCTTTAAATGTTTCTTTTATTACTTCAAAAGTATTTCCTTTATCATGATTAACTAATCCTTTGACATTTTCGAAGATGAATACTTTAGGCTGACTTTCTTTTACTACTCTTGCAAATTCATAGAAAAGAGTTCCTCTAGTATCTTCAAATCCTTTTCTTTTTCCAACCATGGAAAATGATTGACAGGGACTACCTCCTACTAATAAATCTATCTTTCCTTCATATTTACTTCCGTCAATATTTTTTACATCATTATACCAACTGTTTTCCGCTATTTCATAATTAGCAAAATAACTTTCTTTAACAAATTTATCATTGTCACATGCGAAAATTATTTCTTCTTTAAGATTTAATCTTTTAAGTGCATGTTCAATAGAACCAATGCCACTAAACATAGTTGCTAATCTAATTGTGGCATTAGGATTACTGAATTTTTTTTCAACCCAATTTTCAACTTCATAAAAAACATTGTATTGAGGTTCATTAACTGTTAAGTTGTCAATTTTTTCTTCTTTTATTTTATATTTTTTCTCTTTCATTTTCATTTCTTAAACCCTTTATCGTTAAAAAAAGTTGCAAAATCTGTATCGAATGCAGTAATTATTTTTTCAATTATTTCAATTGAAACGTTTCTTTTTCCTTTTTCTATATCTGAAATATAATTTCTGTCTACATTGGAAATATTGGCTAAATACTCCATGGAGATTCCTTTTTCTTCTCTAAGAGATTTAACCTTTTGTCCAATTTTTTCTTTAATATTCATAGTTTATAAAATTAATTTTATGCTTACAATTGACCCGCTTACAATTGTAGGCATATTTAGGTAGTTGTTAACAAAGTTCAAGACATAAAAAAAACACCAACTTTTCAGTTGATGTCTCAATTTTAAAACTTGTTCTTCCTATGTGGTAAAAAAATAAAATAAATTTAATTACACCAAACGAGTTCCTATTAGATTACTTTTAGTTTAACCTAAAATTAATATTTTGGTAATGACTAACTCCTTGTATATAATTAGTTTTGAATACTATTAATTTTTAATAGTATTACAAATAGAATATTTGAAACAGTCAACGTTATTTTCTATTTTCAATTCCTCTGTGCGAATATCATTCGGCACAAGTTTAACCACCTCCCGAAATCAATATTATCTAAAACCAACCCTTCTATTAATTTGTTTTAATAGAAATACCCCTATATAATTATGTCAAAAAATAAAAGAAAAATTGATCTATTAGTACTTTCGGATATTCATTTAGGAACTTATGGATGCCAAAGTAAAGAATTATTAAACTACATGAATAGCGTAAAACCTAAAATAGTAGTACTCAATGGTGACATTATTGATATGTGGCAATTTAGCAAAAGGTATTGGCCAAAATCGCACATGCAGGTGGTTCATAAAATAATCAATTGGGTAAGTAAAGGCACAAAAGTATATTATATTACAGGGAATCACGATGAAATGCTTCGAAAATTTGAAGGGTTTAAAATGGGAAAACTAAGTATTGAAAATAAGTTAGTTTTAGATTTGGATGGTAAAAAAGTTTGGATCTTTCACGGAGATGTATTTGATGTAACCATGCAAAATTCGAAATGGTTGGCTCGTTTAGGATCGCATGGCTATGATTTATTGATCTTGATTAATGCTTTTTGTAATTGGGTTTCTGTAAAAATGGGAAGGGGTAAAATATCCTTATCAAAAAATATTAAGAACAGTGTTAAGTCTGCTGTAAAATTCATTAATGATTTTGAAAAAACAGCAGCCGATATTGCTATCCGAAATGGCTACGATTATGTATTGTGTGGTCATATTCACCATCCAGAAATAAAAACCATTACAACCGAACATGGCCAAGTAGAATACTTAAATTCGGGAGATTGGATTGAAAATCTTACCGCTTTAGAGTACAATAATAAAGAATGGTCTCTGTATAAATATGATGCTAGCGATTATAAAAACCCATCTATAGATACGGAAGACAGTTTAGTAATGATGGAAAATGAGCAAATATTTGAACAAATGTTGGGTGGTTTTTTACAAACCAAAGACATTGCAACTTCTTTAAATTTTAAATAATGAAAATTCTATATGCTGTTCAAGGTACAGGTAACGGACATATTACAAGAGCAATTGAGATAATTCCGTATTTGCAACAAAAAGGAGAAGTGGATATTTTAGTTAGCGGTATCCAATCGGATATTGAATTGCCATTTGAAGTAAAATATAGATTTAAAGGGATGTCCTTTATTTTCGGAAAAAAAGGAGGTGTTGATTTTTGGAAAACCTTCGTGAAACTCAACTCCATTAAGTTAATTAAGGAAATAAAAAAACTCGACTTGAAACCGTACGATTTAATTATTAGTGATTTTGAACCAATTTCTTGTTGGGCAGCTATAAAGGCCAAAAAAGAATGTATTGGCTTGAGTAATCAAGTGGCAACACTCCATCCGCTTGCACCTAAACCAAAAAAAAATGATATTATAGGAAAGTTAGTATTGCAAAATTATGCGCCAACTACCTACAATTATGGTTTTCATTTTAAACGATTGGACGGAACCATTTTTACCCCAATAATAAGAAAACAAGTTCGCGAATTAACACCTAAAAATGATGGTCATTACACGGTTTATTTGCCATCTTATGAGGATAGTCAAATATTAAAATGGTTAAAAAAAATGCCTGCTATAAATTGGCAAGTTTTTTCAAAAAATAGTAAAAAAGATATTCAAATAAAAAATATTAGAATCACTCCAATAAATACGGATTTATTTTTAAAAAGTATGGCTTCTGCCGAAGGAGTTTTGTGCAATGCAGGTTTTGGAACCGCGAGTGAAGCCCTTTTTTTAAAGAAAAAACTAATGGTGATTCCAATGAAGAAACAATTGGAGCAAGCCTATAATGCCCAAATGCTTCAAGAAATGGGAGTGGCCGTAATTAAAAAATTAAATAACGATACAATTCCAAAAATTAGAAAATGGCTAAATGACGATACCATCGTTGCAGTCGATTATCCAGATAATACCGAAGAAATCGTTTCCTTAATTGTTGCTAATCATGCCGGAAATAAAAAAATAAATACCAATTATGAATCCGATAATTATACCTTCTTTCAATAATAATGAATTATAAAAAAGAAGATTTTGGAGAAGATTTTATTTGGGGAATTTCTGCTTCTGCAGTGCAAACCGAAGGAGCTCACGACCACCATGGAAAGGGATTGTCTATTTGGGATGAATTTGTAACTAAAAAAAATAAAATTCTAAACAAAGACAACCATTATGTTGCTGCCGATTTTTATAATCTGTACAAAACGGATATCGATTTAATCAAGCAAATGGGAATTTCCAACTTTAGGTTTTCCTTGTCTTGGAGTCGAATTTTACCCAACGGAACCGGAGAAGTGAATCCAGCAGGATTGGATTTTTACCATAACGTAATTGACTATTGTTTAGAAAAGGATATTCAACCCTACATCACCCTTTACCATTGGGATCTACCTCTTGCATTAGAAGAAAAGGGAGGTTGGGTAAATAGAGAAGTCTTGTCCTGGTTTGAAGAATATGTCAAGGTTTGTGTTACTGCTTTTAAAGATAAAGTTACCTATTGGATGGTGCTTAACGAACCAATGGTATTTACTGGAGCTGGCTATTTTTTTGGCGTTCATGCTCCTGGTAAAAAAGGATTTAAGAATTTCATTCCAGCCATGCACCATGCTGTTTTATGTCAGGCAATTGGTTATAATACCATTAAAGCAATAGACCCAAAAGCGCAGGTAGGAACTACTTTTTCTTGTTCTTATGTTACCCCGCATTCTAGTTCAATACGAGATAAAAAAGCAGCGTTTAGGGTGGATGCCTTAATTAATCGGCTTTTTATAGAGCCTTCTCTTGGGTTAGGATATCCCGAAGATGCACTTCCTTTTTTGAAAAAAGTGAAGAAGTATGTAATGCCTAATGATGCTGCTTTAATGAAAGTAACATTTGATTTTATTGGAATTCAAAACTATACTCGAGAAGTAGTTGCTTATTCTATTTTTACGCCATTTATTAAGGCGAAAATTATTCCTGCAGATACAAGAAAAGTGTTTTATACCGCAATGGATTGGGAGGTTTACCCCGAAGCGATTTTCGAAATGATTACTAAATACGATGCTTATGAAGGCGTAAAAAAAATAATGATTACCGAAAATGGAGCCTCTTTTCCGGATGAGGTTATTGATGGTATTGTTGCAGATGACAAACGAATTAACTACTTAAAATCCTATTTGAAACAAGTCTTAAAGGCAAAATTGATAAGTGCTAAACTTTCGGGTTATTTTGTTTGGTCACTAACGGATAATTTTGAATGGGGGGAAGGTTTTAAACAACGTTTTGGTTTGATTCATATTGATTATGAAACAAAGAAAAGAAGCATTAAAAATTCAGGTTTTTGGTATAAGGATTTTCTAAAAAATAAATAAAAATCTAAAATTCCTTTTATATTTCTTTTCTATACGTTCTTCTTCGTCTAAAAACTACTGGATCAAAGTGTTTCCACAATTGATGAATAGCAATATTGTCTTCTAGTTCCGGAGTTCGGATACAATCTAAAATTCCTTTTTCTGTGAATGTATTGTAATATTCTTCAAATATAATTGCCGTTACACCCTTACTTTGGTATTCGGGGGCAACCCCAATTAAATAAAATAAAACTTCTTTCGACTCTTTTTTTGCTTTAAGCAAATGATAAAATCCAAACGGAAATAATTTGCCATTGGCTTTTTGTAATGCTCTAGAAAAACTCGGCATCACAATACTAAAAGCAACCATAGCATCGTCTTTATCCATCACAAATTTTATGTATTCGGGATTGATAAAACGGATGTATTTTTTCTTGAAATATTCTTTTTGAACATCGGTTATGGCAACAAAAGAAGATAAATTTGCATAAGATTTATTGAACAAATCAAACATTTTATTTACATAAGGCATAATGTCTTTAGTAACCGTAAAATTCATTTCTCTTAGTTGGTAGCGCTTCTTAATTAGCGGCACAATCTTTTCAAAGGAATCGGTTTTTACATTAGAAAAAGGGAATTTATTTTCCAAATATTCTTTCTCTTTTACATATCCCAATTGTTCTAAATGGTCTTTATAATAAGGATAATTGTACCAAGTAATCATCGAACCTAATTCGTCAAAGCCTTCCGTTAATACTCCAACTTTATCTAAATTGGAAAATCCCATTGGGCCTTCTACAAATTCTAAATTGTTTTTTCTGCCCAATTCATAAACTTTCTCCAATAATGCTCGAGTAACTTCTACATTGTCTATAACATCCCACCATCCAAAACGGACTTTCTTTTTTGCTTGGTGGTTTACTTCATCCCAATTGATGATGGCCGCAATACGTCCTACAATTTGGTCGTTTTTGTAGGCTAAATAAAAATAGGCTTCGGCACTTTCAAAGGCTGGATTTTTAGTTTTATCAAAACTATCCAACTCTTCCTGAATTAACGGAGGTACCCAATAGGGATGGTTTTTATATAACGAAAACGGAAATTTTACGTATTCTTTTAATAGTGCTTTTGTATTGGCTTGTTTAATTGTAATCATTTTGGTAACTAGGGTTTAACACTTGGAATTGCATCCAATCGTTTCTTGGTTTTTTCTTTTTCTTTATTTTTATCTTTCGATTTTTTACTTTTGTCTTTTTTCTTTTCCTTTTTCGGAGTTCGATACAATACCTCGTCGTAGTTACCGTCAAAGCGCCATGAAGCACCCAATCCTACAAATAATAATTTAGGAGTATCTTTATAATTCCGACTTACAGAAGCGTCTAATTGCAAGGAATGGCTTACTAAATAAGCAGCACCCGCAGTAAATATTCCATCCGAATAGTAATCGTTTTTAATTCCTTTATTTTCTATAAATCCACTCCAATTGTCGTTAAATCCTTTAGTTAATGTAACAACATAACCCTTAGATTGCATGGAGGTTCCATATTGATCCATAAAAATATTGGTTACAAATACCCATGCTCCGGGTAAAATATTTTGGGTTATCAACATGGCTTTAGGTCCAAAAGTTCCAATTGTTTCAGTGGTTCTTGAAAAAAGTTCTTTATGGGTGTTCGAATTAAAACCTAAATATCCCGCAACAGAAGGAATTATATAATGCCATTCGTATTTATGGTTGGCTTTCCAACTGTAAATGTTTGTTGGTTTTTCATAATTCTTCATTGGATCATAAAATAAATATTTAAACCCAATTGTAGTGGTTTTTATCCCATTTCGGTGTTGGCTTAAAATATCTGAATTATAACAATCGTTTTGATAATTTATGTTCACGATGGCTTCCAATTGTTCTCTATAAAAACCATATCTAGCGGTTAAATCTAGCCCATATCCTTTGGCAGTATAGTCTAAAAGGTTATGACTTTCATCCAAAAAATTAATGCCCGATTCCAGTTGAAACACTGTTTTTCCTACTGAAAATGCCGACATAGAGTTGCCAGGGCGGTTGGAATTGATATCATCGGTATATTGCCCAACGCTATTTTGAAACCATAAGAAGCAACCAAAAAATGCTAAAAGATTTAATTTCATAAGGATACTATTTTTAAAAAGGGTGAATTTTTGAAATTCAAAAGTACTATTTTTTATCATTAATTTAAGAGGTAATGCTAAATTAGAATGGTGGAATTTAGTATTTTTGACAAAATTTTAATATTATGCAAGAAGCATCCTTTTCAAATTTGATCGAAGATATATTCGTTATTGTAATAATTTACTACGTAATCAAGTTTTTAGCAAAATTGTTTCTTCCTGTTTTAGCCAAAAAAGTGGTAGAAAAAGCAGGTAAACAATTCCATCAACAACAAGAACAGCAGCAGCAGGCTAATTCAACTCCTCCAACAGGAAAAAGAGATATATCCCACGAAACAAAAAAAGTTGGCGATTATATTGATTACGAAGAAGTAGAGTAATTAATAAAGGTTTTAGAATATCTAAAATCTACTATTTAAATTTAATATATAAAAATGAAGCAAGTTCAAAAGTTATATCCTCATTTATTGGCCGTTCTCGGTTTTGTATTTATTGCTCTAATCTACTTTTTGCCCGTTTTGCAAGGCAAGAAAATTTACCAATCGGATATTGTGCAATTCACCGCTATGGCGAAAGAGCAAAACGATTTTAGAGCTGCCGAACATACCGAGCCCTATTGGACCAATGCTGCTTTTGGAGGAATGCCAACCTATCAAATGGGGGCAAACTATCCGCACGATTATATCGGAAAATTAGACGATGCCTTGCGTTTTTTGCCTAGACCTGCCGATTATTTATTTTTATACTTTTTAGGTTTTTATGGATTAATGTTAGTCTTAAAAATCGATCCACTTAAGGCCTTTTTTGGTGCCTTAGCCTTTGGTTTTTCTACATATATGATTGTCATTCTTGGGGTTGGGCACAATGCCAAAGCCCACGCTATTGCCTATATGCCTTTGGTAGTTGCCGGGGTTATATTGGTTTTTAGGAAAAAGTATGTCGTTGGTGGATTGCTCACGATGCTTTCGGTTGCACTAGAAATCAATGCCAACCACTTTCAAATGACCTATTACTTATTGTTTCTGTTATTGGTTTTAGGAATCTACTACGGATACAAATTCATCAAAAACAAAGAATACAAAGAATTGGCAATTGTAGGAGGGACTTTTGTAGTAGCAGTAATCTTCGCACTTGGAGCAAATGCAACTAGTTTAATGGCTACCAAAGAATTTACCGATTATAGTATTCGTGGGAAAAGCGATTTAAAACTAAGTCCGGAAGGAACCAAAAAAACAGAAACTACGACTTTAGATAGAAGTTATATTACGGAATACAGTTATGGTGTTGCCGAAAGTTTGAACCTGATTGCGCCACGACTTTTTGGAGGAGGTAATGGTGAAAAATTAAGTGATGATTCTGCCGTTTACGATTATATGTTAAAATATGGTGCTTCTGATGAAGAAGCCCGTCAATTTACCGATTCCTATGCTCCAACTTATTGGGGATCGCAACCAATTGTTGCTGCTCCAGCCTATATTGGCGCTGTGGTTTTCTTTTTGGCGGTTCTTGGATTGTATCATGACAAACGAAAAATTAAAAATGTATTTCTAATTGGAGCATTACTTTCTTTGGTGCTTTCTTGGGGAAAAAACTTTTCATTAGTAACTGATTTATTTATTGATTACGTTCCAATGTACGATAAATTTAGAGCCGTTTCTTCTATTCAAGTGGTTTTAGAATTGTGTTTCCCAGTGCTTGCTATTATTGGCTTGCAATCTTTTTTTACTACCGATAAAGAAAAACAATGGGATAGTTTATGGAAGTCTGTAGCTACCACTTTGGGATTAATAGTTTTATTATTTTTGTGCCGAAGTTTCTTTGATTTTTCAGGGACTATGGATGGGCAATTGCGTCAAATGTTCAGTCAAAGTCAAGATAAATCGTTTGGTGTAGGATTTATAGATGCTTTAAAAGCCGATAGAAGAAGTTTGTATGCTGCCGATTTATTGCGTTCGGGCTTCTTTATTGCGGCTGCTGCTTTAGCACTTTGGGCGTATACTAAAAACAAATTAGCATCAACAACAGCTATTGTTTTGGTAGGATTATTGATGGTTGCCGATTTGGTTTTTGTAGATAAAAATTATGTAAGCAATAAAGATTTTGTAAGCGCTCATGAGGTAGACGTTCCATTTGAAGCATCTCCAACCGACGAGCAAATTATGCAAGACACCACCAATTATAGAGTGTTAGATGTAGAAGGATATTTGAATGCCAAAGCTTCTTATTTTCATAAGTCAATTGGAGGCTATTCGGCAGTGCGACCAAGAAGAATGCAAGAATTATTTGATTACCAAATTGCCAAAAACAACAAGCGCGTTTTGGACATGTTGAATGTGAAATACATCATCCAAACCAACGATAAAGGCGAGCAGGTTGCTAGTATTAATCCCGCTGCAAATGGTAATGCTTGGTTTGTAAAAGAACTTAAAATGGTCAATTCCAACGATGCCGAAATGAAAGCATTGGATAAATTGGATAATAAAAATGTAGCGGTTATACAAAAAGAAGATAGTGTAAAAGTTGGATTACCGGGAGATTATGTTACAGATTCCACAGCAACTATTCAACAGATATATAATAAGCCAAATCATTTAAAATACAGTTCTAATAATAAAAATGAAGGCTTTGCAGTCTTTTCAGAAATGTATTATAAAAATGGATGGAATGCAACAATCGATGGAAAGGCAAGTGAAATTCTTAATGTAGATTTTGCTTTAAGAGGAATGTTAATCCAAGCAGGAAAACATACCATAGAATTTAAATTTGAACCACAAGTTGTAAAAACCGGAAGCACAATTGCTTTAGTAAGTTCTATTGGAATGTTGTTGCTTTTGGTTGGTGGGATTTATTTTGAAAACAAAAAGCAGAAAAATCATTAAAGTAAATTTCGTAAATTTGACTTATTATTTTCAAATAATATGAAGCCAACCAAATTAAATCATGCACATCCTATCGAAATGGAAGCACGATACATTGAAGAAGTAAGAAAGATGACACCACAACAGCGCTTTGAAAAACTGATGGCTATTATTGAAATTTCCTATCTTTTGAAAACAGCAAAAAAAATATCAAAATAATTAAATGAATAGTCAAATAATTGAAATTTGGAAGTACTTTTCTTTGAATAAAGTCAAATACTTGACTATTGGAGGCTTTGCTGTCAATATATATGGCTATGGTCGAAATACTGGTGATATTGATATTTTTATTGAAGATTCCATTGAGAATCGAGAAAATTTAAGAGAAGCATTAAAACAATTAGGAATAGGAGATTTTGAAAATATAAAAACAATGCAATTCATTCCAGGTTGGACGGATATTACGTTGAATTTTAATTTGCGATTAGATATAATGACTTCCGTTAAAGGTCTAGAAAACAATAATTTTCAAGAACTTCTAGAAAAAGCATACGTTACTGAAATTAGTGGTGTTCCAGTTTACTTTTTAGATTATGATAATTTAATTATTGCCAAAAAAGCATCTAACAGACCAAAAGATCAATTGGATATTGAAGAGTTAGAGAAAATCAATAAAAATTCTAATTCATAAATTTGAAAACCGAACAAAAAAAACTCCTAATCATCACCTATTATTGGCCACCTGCAGGAGGGCCAGGAGTGCAACGATGGTTGAAATTTGTTAAGTATTTACCCGATTTTGGAGTGCAACCAATAGTTTATGTTCCCGAAAATCCCACATATCCAATTAAAGATGAAGGATTGTTAAAAGAGGTTTCCGATAAAACGATTATTCTTAAAAACAAGATTTTTGAACCGCATCAATTGGCAGGTGTTTTTTCTAAAAAACAAACCCAAAAAATTAGTTCCGGAATTATTCCTGCAGCCAAAAAACAAACTTTTTTAGAGAAAATTTTGCTTTGGGTTAGAGGGAATTTATTCATTCCGGATGCCCGAAAATATTGGGTTAATCCATCAGTTGCTTATTTAAAAAAGTACATTCAGGAAAACAATATTGACACCATTGTTACTTCGGGGCCACCACATTCGTTACATTTAATTGGCTTAAAATTAAAACAAGATTTGAATGTAAAATGGTTTGCTGATTTTCGAGATCCTTGGACAACTATTGGCTACCACAAAGCATTAAAATTGTCATCGTATGCCGATAAAAAACACAAGTTTTTAGAAAGCAAAGTACTCAATACTGCCGATACGATTATCGTTACCAGTAAAACCACCAAAACCGAATTCCAAGCACTTACCAACAAGCCAATTGAAGTGATTACTAATGGTTACGATACAGAAAATATTCCAAAACAAACCTTGGATGAGAAGTTTACAATGGCGCACATTGGCTCTTTTTTATCTGATAGAAACCCAAATATTTTGTGGGAAGTTTTGCAGGAATTGATTTCAGAAAATGAAATATTCGCAGCTAAATTCCAATTGAAATTAATCGGAAAAATTAGTCATGAAATTCTAGATAGCATTTCGCAATACCAATTGAATACCTATTGCAATAATCTTGGATATGTTTCCCATTCAGAGGCAATTGTACACCAAAAAAAATCGCAAGTATTATTGTTGATAGAGATTGATTCAGAGGATACTAAAAGCATTATTCCGGGTAAATTATTTGAATATATGGTTTCCGAACGACCTATTATTGCTATTGGACCAAAAGATTCTGATTTTGCCGAAATCATAACCACTACCAATACCGGAGTTTTCTTTACTTATTCTGAAAAAGACCGATTAAAAAAGACGATTCTATCTTATTTTGAATTATTTTTAGAAAATAAATTACAAGTTTATCCTGTTGGATTACAACAATATTCCAGAAAAAATTTGACGGAAAAATTGGTAAAAATCCTTACGAAACACTAATTACTGAATATAACTGAACACTGAGCACTGAACACTAAATATGGGAATCGTACAATCACAATCTATAAAAAACACCATCATCACTTTCTTCGGATTTGGGATTGGCGCCATCAATGCCTTGTTTTTGTACACCAATTTTCTAGGGAAACTGCATTACGGAATTGTAGCTACACTACTTTCCGGAGCCAATATTATGATGCCTCTTATGGCTTTTGGAGTTCAAAACACCTTAATCCGATTTTTTTCGCATTACAAAACCGAGAAAGAAAAAGAAGAATTCCTGACCTTTATGTTGGTGATGCCTTTGGCATTTATCATTCCGTTAAGTCTTGGTTTTTATCTGTTTTACGATCCAATTTCCTCTGTTTGGATAACCGAAAATCCATCACTAAAACCTTTCTTTTGGTTGATTCCAGTGGTGGGATTATTCATGGCGTATTTTGAAGTGTTTTATGCTTGGGTAAAAATCCACATGAAATCGGTGGTTGGGAATTTAATAAGTGAAGTTTTAGTCCGAGTAATTGTTATGGTCTTGCTCTTTGCAGTTCATTTTAATTGGATTGAAAAAGCAACCTGCGTTTACGGAATTGCTGTGGCTTATTTTGCACAGGTGGTAGTAATGAAACTCTATGCTATTTCAGTAAAAATGCCTATTCTGCGTTTTGTTATCCCAGAAAATTTGAAGGATATTGTGCAATATTCCTTGTTTATAATTATTTCTGGTGGAGTGGCAGTGATGTTAGTCGATTTTGATAAAGTAATGATTCCACATTATTTAGATATTAGCCAGAATGCCTTGTATGCTGTGGCAATATTTATTTCTACCGTAATAGTGGTTCCAAGTAGAGCGATGACTCAGATTGTTGCTCCTATTACCGCCAAATTAATGGTTGAGGGGAAACACGATGAGTTGAATGATTTGTATAAAAAAAGCGCGATTAATCTTCAAGTTGTAGGTGGATTCATTATGATGCTTATCTTTTTGAATATCAAAGAAATGTACCATTTAATTCCGAAAGATTACAGCGGAGGCATTTGGGTGGTATTTATGATTGGACTTTCTAAATTTTACGATGTGCTGTTAGGAAATAACAATTCTATTATAGTCAATACCAAGCACTACCGAACGGTTCTTTTATTTGGAGTTTTCACAGTGCTCTTGATGATTGGTTTAAACATGATTTTTATTCCGCTTTATGGTATAGAAGGCTCGGCATTTGCAACCTTAATTACGGTCATTATTTACAATACCATCAAGTTGTTTTATGTAGTAAAGAAAATGAATTTGTATCCTTTTACGAACAAAACATTATATTCGTTAGGGATTTTGGTAGTTTGTTTTTGTTTGTTCTACTTTTGGGATTTTCCATTTCATACATTAATTAATATTATTTTGAAATCAATGTTAATTACCGTTTTCTATGGATATTTGAATTATAAACTACAAATTTCAGAAGAAGTAAATAAAGTAGTTAATACAATTCTAAAGAAAATTAATATTAGCAAATAAGAGAAGATTATTTTTTAATCTGAAAATAAGAAAACGATTGCAAATAACTCCGTGAATTTCTATATTTTTGAAACTTAATTCAACCGAAGCAACTTACCATTATGATAACAAAATACAAAAGCTTATTTTTATTACTATTTAGTTTGTTTACAGTAAGTACTTCCTTTTGTCAAACTTTTATTCAAGCCTATGCCAATGTGGTAAACCAATGTTCGCAAACCAACATCACCAATAGTTTAACCGAATTCGAAGCCTTAGGAATGAAACGACGAGGCACTGCTCCCTTACAAAATACTCTAGATTGGTTAAAAGGTAAATATCTAAGTTACGGTTACACAACTACTCAAATACAGGAAGATTCTTATACTTATAATGGCTCTACAGCAACTTGTAAGAATTTAATTGTCACCAAAACTGGAACATTGCATCCAAACACTTTTGTAATTGTTTGCGGGCATTATGATTCTATTGGTGGAACGGGGACTAACGACAATGGGAGTGGAGTTGCTAGTATTCTAGAAACTGCCCGATTATTACAAAATATCCCTACCGATTATTCTATAAAATTCATCAATTTTAGTGGAGAAGAAGATGGATTGTATGGTAGTCAACATTATGTTAATTCCGTTGTGAATGCTACTAATCCAAAAATGGATATTCGTTTAGTTTTTAATTTAGATGAGGTTGGAGGTGTTGCAGGATTAACTAATGATACAATTACTTGCGAACGAGATACCAACAACAATCCTTCCTCCAATAATGCTGTTTCCTCTACAATGACCAATGAGTTGATGAATTGTGTTACTTTATATTCTCCGTTGAAAACGCTTCTCTCTTATGCTTATTCTTCAGATTATATGTCTTTTCAAAGTAATGATGATATCATTACTGGTTTTTTTGAAACTAACGAAACTACTCATAAACACTCTCCTACCGATTTCTTAATCTATATGGATCCTGTGTATAATTATAATGTTGCCAAAGCCACAATAGGAGCCACTTTGCATTTTGCACAAGCCAATCCTGCAACTATGGCAATTACTAAAGTGAATGATTTTGGAGTTAGTTTCTTTCCTAATCCAATAAAAGATACTTTGAATATCAATATGGGTTCGTTACCAGTTTCGGATTGTACTTTTTCGATACTAAATATTGAAGGAAAAGAAGTGTTGAACGTTACTTTTACCGATCCCAAATTGATAGAATCGATATCAGTTTCTTCTTTATCTAAAGGTATTTATTTAGGAATATTACAAGCGGGAAACCTTCGAATTACTAAGAAAATAGTTATCGAATAATATTGGAACGCGGATAAAACGGATGCTGTGCAACGCTGATAGTAAGGATTTTTTTCAACTTATCATTCAGATACTTTCCAGTAATTTATTTTTTGTTGTTTAGTAATACTGAAAAATAAGAAAGGTAATTGAAGTCTTATTTTGTTTGACTTCAAACTAAAGTTGACTTACTTAAAAGAATATTTAGTAGGAAGATGAAAATATAAAAAATCATGGTTCAATATATTTTTTGGCAATAGTTATAAACTTATGAAAACCAATTTTATTGGCTAATTCTTTTAACTTAGAATAATTTTCATTTACTTCATAAAAGTTTTTTTCATAATAATGTAATTTTATTTTTGTTAAAAAATAGAAAAGTGTAATATAGTCTGTGTAGGCTAATTCAATCTTATCTAATTCAACTAAATCCAAATTATTTTTTGCAGCTTTTATATTTCCTTTATATATGTTAACACTTGCTAATCCTATTAAATAATTTGCGATAGTACTTTTAGAAGACCATCTATCCACTTCAAATAATTCTTCATAATATTTTTCAATAATTGAATTTAAAAAATCATAATCTTCTTTTAATACAAGCGCAGGAATTATCTCAATCAAGAATAGATGTGGCTTTCTTAATTTGAGTTCTTTTTTTATTGAATTTTCAAGTAATTCATCTATTTTACCACCACTCAATATTTTATATCCATAATACCTGCCCAGTAGAACAGGATAAAGTTGCTCTGATTTTTTTGGATAATCAATTAAAATGTTGCTGTATTCTTCATTAGAATAATATTTTTGATAGAAGGTCATCAAAGAAGTGAAAAGAAAATCAGATGCATTGGCATTACATTTATTAATCATTTTAATTACCTCTATATAATAACCGTTTAAATGCGAATAGTCAATAAAACATAAAGGTCCTGAATTTCTAAAACTTTCAAATACTATTAGTGCTTTATAAATTTTTAAAGCAATCTTAGTTTCTAATTTATAAAAGCTAAAAGTAGTGAGGATTGCAAATTTTGTAAGTGCACTGTCTGTTAATTTTTTGTAATCAAAAAATGTAAAAAAGACGATAAGAGAGTCAATCTTATTTTTTTCAATCAAAAAACAAACATGATTTGCAACCGCGATAATATTATGTTCGTTTTCTAAAGAAGCATTAAACTGTAATACTTCGTTTTCTTCTAACTCATTTTCATTAAGTTGTAACCGTAACATTTTAATTTGAAAGTACCATTCATCATAATTCAGCTTGTTATTCATATAATGGGAATAGGATGTAAACCCCAAATATTTTGATAATACAGTTAATGTTGCATTTGATGGTACTGTTTTTGGCAAAAAACCAAACAATCTTCGCAATGTATTGTAGCCAATTGGAACCCCAACATTAGCTTCTATCTCCTCTTTTAGATTTTTAATATCCCTAACGTTTTCAATCGTTATGCCAGATTTCTTTTGTATTTCAATTAAAATTTGGGTACAATCCTTTTTCATTATGGGCTATTTATGGGCTAAATGTAGGGATTAATTAAATACTTTTGAAACTTAGCAATAAAAAATTTATTTCCTTTTAAGATAAAAAGACCTCATTACATTTAAAATTAAATCAAGAACTATCATGGAAATAAGATCATGTATAACAGACAAGCCAATTGAAAATAACTCAGATGATAAATTAAAAATGTCACGTTATGGAAACGTATTGTCAAACTTTATAAAAGCAAGTGATACACCTTTAACTGTAGGGCTTCAAGGGGAATGGGGGACCGGAAAAACATCCATGTTATATATGCTTTTAGAACATTTTAAAAGTGAAAATATTGCTACATCATGGGTAAATACTTGGGAATATAGCATGTTCAGAAGTCCTAGTGAAACTACTCCAGCCATTTTAAAAGGAATGCTTACTAATTTAAAATTAAGTTGTGAAAGTGAAGGAAAATGGACTATTGAAGAGAAATCTAAAGATAGTGTAAAAAAAGTGTTTAAGTTTTTAGGAAATGTTGCGAATCAAGTTATTTCAAATCAAACAGGGGTAGATATAATAGACGCCGCATCTAATGAAGATGCTTCAAGAGAACAAGCTGAAATAGCCGAAATTAAAAAAGAAATAGCCCTCATTATTACCAAATTAATAGAAGACACTAATAACGAATATCAAAAAGTTGTATTTTTAGTAGATGACTTGGATAGAATTCCTCCTGAACAAGCTGTAGAAGTATTAGAGAGTTTAAAAAATCTTTTTGACGTTCCTAATTGTGTTTTCGTTCTAGCCATTGATTATGATGTGGTGGTTAAAGGTTTAGAATCAAAATTTGGAAAAAAAACAGAAGAAAACGAAAGAGAATTTAGATCTTTTTTTGATAAAATTATTCAAGTTCCCTTTTCAATGCCAACAGGAACTTATGATATGGGTAATCTATTAAGCGAAAAATTAATATCCCTAAATATTGAAATCCCTGAAGATTTGATTGATTTATATAGCAATGTTGTAAAGTATACTATTGGTTACAATCCTCGAAGTTTAAAAAGATATATTAACTCGTTTTCATTACTACGAAGTCTGCGTAATTCTGACTTTGAAGAAGACGCTTCGGACTTTGGTGATAACGCTCCAGATGGGGAAGATGATTTAATTTTATTTGCCATGATTGGTGTGCAAATATCCTATCCGAAAATATTTAGACTAATTACACAAATGTCTGATATATATGATTGGGATAAAGGATTTGCAAATAAAAACAATATTGATTTAGAAGCGGTAAAAACGGATATTCAAAAATACGGCGACAATGATAAATTAGATGAAGATTGGGAACAAATCATTTATGGAGCTTGCCAAAATGATGTGTACTTAAAATCAAAAGTGTTCAATATCCTTGAATTATTTAATTATTTGAGAAATAAATTTGAAAATAGACCTGATGTATTAGATGAAAAAATTGTGATGGCATTAAAATTTGCATCCATTACAAATGTTGACGATGATGTAAATATTAAAGGAGTTGTTGAAAAAAGAGGAAATAAAACTATTTTTTCTGATATCAAAACTAAAATCGAGACAATTAGAAAAGAACTAATTGAGAATGGCGCCAAAAAAGATGGAATTGAAATTAAACTAAAAACCTATCAAAATCTTTTTGATACCTGTTTAGCAATTGCTAACGAAATGGGATCAAAATTCGAGATTATGAGTAGTTCGGTAAAATTTGATTTTGGATATTTACAAAACCCGCCAAAACAAACAGAACTTGTAGGTATAGAATTGATGAGGCTTAAAGATTATTCTAATTTACCAAATGGGCTTATTTCTGTTGGCGTTAAAGATGTTAAGAAACAAAAAGTTGCATTCAAAGTTTCTAAAGAATTAAATTATACTGAATTTAAAGCATTTATGACATTAAATTACAAGTAATGAATAGATTTTTATGGTTATTTCTGTTTGTAATTTCTCCTGCTTTATCTTATGGACAACTAGTTAATATTGAAAACCAGCGTATTCAAAATGACAGTGTTAGAATTGTTACGATAATTGACTTGCAGTATAATTACCAAAATAATAACAATGAAGAATTATCGTTGGGGAACTTTTCAGCAACCCATCAATACAAAACAAAGAATTTAAAAAATTACTTTCTCCTTCTTGGAAACATTGATTATTCATTGGCAAACGGAGAAGAACTATCCAATTCGGGTTTAATCCATTTTAGATTCAATAGAAAGCTCAATAAAAAACTAAGATTAGAAGCATTTACTCAATACCAATACAACAAAATTTTAGGTATTGAAAGTCGAAATTTAATTGGAATTGGACCTAGATATAAAATAAATAAATTTGAAAAAATCGTGTTTTATATTGGAAGTTTATTAATGCAAGAATTTCAAAAAACATCAGATAATAGTAACACCATGAGTTATCAAAGGCTTTCTAATTACTTGTCTTTATCTTTAAAAAACAAGGCGAAAACTTTGGAATTTACTGCTGTTGCCTATTATCAACCCAATATTAAACTTTGGGAAGACTACAGACTTACTAGTCAAGCTTCTTTAGCATTTAACATTACTTCAAAATTACAGTTTGTTAATAGTATAAATTATGGTTATAACTCCTATGCACCTACAAACATTAATAAGAAAAACATTTTAATTTCAAATGGATTAAAACTAAACTTATAAAATTTTAATACAAATAACAGATAATAAATTAAATAACATAAAAAAAACAAAAAAAAATGGCATTAACGGACTCACAAAAAAGTTCAATTGAATCAAAGAAAAAGCAAATTGAATCAGAAAAAAGAATGATTGAAGGTATAAAAAGTTCCATAAAAAATGGTAAAGAACATTTACGTAATTTAATTAAATCTTCAACACAAAAAACGATGAAAGAACAATATCGTAAAAACTTAGCAAATGATTTTAAATACCCAGAAGGTCAAATTGAAAATCATAAAAAGAGTATAGAAAGACTAAAGGAAGATATTCAAAATATTAAATCAAAATAACTAACAAAATAAAATTATTATGGCTGATAAAGATTATAAATGCGGGAACTGTGGTACAATTGTAAAAGATAAAATATTGTCTTGGTCTACGGGTGATGTAAGAAATGTTTGTTCCACATGTGGCCCATTATGCGAGGATTGTATTGATAGCGGAGGTATGTTTTCTTCTAAACGATGTAAAGGTTGTGAAAATAAGACTGAAACTGAAAGTTATGTTGGTGGTGAATGGAGGTAAATAAAAAAATATTTTAATAAATAGTAAAACAATAGAAATTATGGCACAAGAAATGCTTAAAAATGAGGCGCTATTAAACTTAGTAATGTGTGTTGCAGATGCGGATAAACCAATTTATAATTCTGAAGTATGGGTTTATGACGTATCTAAGGAAGAAAATGAATATTTTGATAAAATTGCTAAAGCAGAAAATATTGAGATAGCATATTCTGATTTTATAGATAAAAGAATAGAATTAATTAATAAATATGGATATGACTCCATTTTTGAGGAAGCCTTAAAAGCAACGAACAAGTGTGGCAGAGAATGGCGGACAAAGGCTTATGGGTATATGTGGAGAATGGCTTTGAAAACATGGGAAGATGGAGATTATTTAGATAATGGCAAACAAGATAAAACTTCCGATAATGAGTATTCACTGATAAAAAAAGCAAAAGAATATTTTAAAATCACAGATGAAGAAGACGATAAAGCAATTGATCTGACCAAAGTTTAGCGTTTAATATTAATTTAACTCTTGAACAAGCATAGACAATAAATTGAAGATAAAATGTAAATTAAATTAAAAATAATCTAAAAAACTTAAAAATGGAACATTACCATTTAAACGATAAAATCACGGCATTATGGAATAAATTTAATGTCTTATTTGATGATTATCATAAAGAGGTAATTAACCGTGTGCCAGGTTATTTATCGTTTCCAAAATCTAAAAATAAAATACTATTTATTGGTTTAAATCCAGCCTATCAGGAGAGAAAAGTAACGCATAAAAATTACATCAATTATTCTTATAATGCTACAATTACAATAGATGAAATCATACGTTTTTCTAAAATAAATAGCGATTCTAAAGATGTTTCAAGCGACTATTATTATGGTAAGTACTTCAACATACTTCATAATTTCGCAAAGAATCTTGGAGAGGATGGCTTCGAACATTGCGATTTGTTTTTAATGAGAGAAACCGACTCAAAAATGGTAAAAAAAATAGTCGAAAATGCGGATGGTTCTCTAAATGAATTTGGGATAGAGCAATTAAATATTTTAAAAACTCACATAGCAAACTTACAGCCAAAAGTAATTATCATACCAAATGCAATGGCTGCAGAATATTATAGACAAACTTTCCTTAACAATTCAATAGTAGACCAAGAAAAGGGACTTTATTATACAGAAATTAATAATAAAAAAATACCCACAATTTTATGTGGTTCCTGGCAATATGGTAGATTAGATAAATATACTGAAGCTATTTTAGTAAGACACATAAAAATGGCAATGAATTAATTTTTTAAAAATTCATGTAAATAGTCTTTAAAAAATGTATAGATCATAAAAATATGAAATTAAAACAATTACTTTTTGGGTTTATTCTAGTTTGCCTCTTTACAAGTTGTGAACAAAAAAATATTGATACAGAAATAGCAAGATTGCAAGGTTTGGAAAAAGAATTAACTAAAACCATTTCTGAAAAAAATACCGAGCGTGCTAAGCTTATTTGTGTACAAATGAAATGGGAATATGTTCCAACTACCGTGGGTGCTGATGTTAAATGTAAAAAACTTGCTGAAATTTGGGATGATAAAAGAAGAAATTATTTGAAAATAACGGGAATTGATCCAGTTACAATTTTAGGAGAAAAACCCAAACCAAAACCCAAACCAAAAACTTTAGAAGAAAGATTATTAGATAGTGAATAAAATAATTTAAAGCTAAAAATTACAAAACCCCTTATTATCATTGTTTGATTTTAATAACATATAAAATGAAAAATTTAATTTACTTAGCATTAATTTCATTACTATTGGTTTCATGTGATTCTAATGAAAGAAACATAAAGAAAACATTTAACCGATTAAGCGCTGGTGAAACTTCTGCGGCTTCAAAATATATTTGGCCTGAAGACCATAAAAACCTATATACTTTTGAGCAACGATTCTTGAGTAAAAATGACTTATTATCTTTTGATATTGAGTCAATTGAAAAATTAAATGAGGAAAGCTACAAAGTAACAATGAATTGTAGCAATAGTAATGAAGATTTATTAACTTATTTTACCAATAAAGGTAATTTAGTATCCGGAACAAAAATTATAGATACCTTTTTTGTGAAAAAAGCAAATGGAAAAGAATACCTAACATTCGATTGGGATTTGAATGAGAAATCGATTTCAAATAACATAAAATTATCTAGTATTTTAGTTGAAAAACTAAACTTGCGAGCTGGTCCAGGAAAAAAATTCAAAGTAATTAGTCAATTAGAAAATGGTGATGAACTTTTAATGGATGATAATTATGAAAACTCAAATTGGAGAAAAGGATTTTATTTTGAAGAAAATAGTAGTATCAAAAAAGTTTACTTCTCTTCTAAATTAACCGATAGAAAAGAAATTAGTTTTTTCACATTAGATTGGGCTGACAGTATGGGAATAATAGTTATATCTATTCTCGGTATAATTGTACTTTTTGTAATTTATCCTTTATTATTTGGTGCACTTTTTAGAATGGGAGGCGAAGGTGCTGGTGTATTTGCATTAATTCTGTTTGTAGTCTTATTAGTGGTCGTATATTTTACGTATCAAATTATTGAAACGGCATTTTTTGAACTTTTTATAATTAACTTACCTTTTTGATTTATTATTTATATAAAGAAAATAACTCCGCAAAACTCTTCTGTCTTTGCGGATTTTTTTTATATAAATTACAATTTCTCCTTTAAATACTTCCCAGTAATTGATTTTTTGTTGTTTACAATATCTTCAGGAGTTCCAGCGGCTAGAAGTAATCCTCCGTTTTCTCCACCTTCGGGTCCTAGATCAATAATCCAATCGGCACATTTTATTAAGTCGAGGTTGTGTTCTACCACTAAAATCGAATGTCCTTTATCTATCAAGGCATCAAACGAAGCCAATAATTTTTTTATATCGTGAAAGTGCAAACCAGTTGTAGGCTCATCAAATACAAATAGTGCTTTGTCTTTGGTAGTTCCTTTTACCAAGAAAGAAGCCAATTTGATACGTTGTGCTTCACCACCGGAAAGGGTAGAAGACGATTGTCCTAATTGCACATAACCCAATCCAACATCCTGTAAGGGTTGTAATTTCTGTGTAATTTTCGTTTGCTTGTGTTCGTTGAAAAACAAAATAGCATCATCCAAAGTCATGGTCAGAATATCATCGATATTTTTTCCTTCAAAATTCACTTCCAAGATTTCTTTCTTGAAACGTTTACCGCCACAAGTTTCGCAAGGCAATTCTACATCGGCCATAAAAACCATTTCCACATTGATAGAACCATCCCCTTTGCAGGTTTCGCATCGTCCACCATCTACGTTAAACGAAAAATGTTTGGGTTGGTAGCCACGAATTTTAGATAATTTAGTTTTCGAATACAAATCCCGAATATCATCGTAAGCCTTAATATAGGTTACTGGATTAGAACGCGAACTTCTTCCAATTGGGTTTTGATCAACATATTCAATATGCTGAATTTTGTGGTAATGCCCTTGCATATCAGTGTATTGTCCTGCTTTTTCACTAACACCCTCTAATCTTTTTTGGATAGCTGGAAATAATATTTTTTTAACTAAGGTACTTTTTCCACTTCCAGAAACTCCCGTAATCACGGTTAAACATTCCAATGGAAACCGAACATCTAGATTTTGCAAATTGTTTTCTCTTGCACCAAGAATATCAATATAAGTTCCCCATTTTCTGCGGGTTCTAGGAACTTTAATTTCCATTTCACCATTAAGATATTTGGCGGTTAACGAATCGGATTTTAAGATTTCATCAAATGTTCCTTCGGCTACTAATTCACCACCATGTGTTCCAGCTTCAGGGCCAATATCAATAATCCTATCCGCTTGTTTCATGATGTCTTCATCGTGTTCTACCACAATAACGGTATTACCTAAATCCCGAAGATTTTTCAGAACTTCAATTAATAATTCGGTGTCTTTGGGATGCAATCCAATACTTGGCTCGTCCAAAATATACATGGATCCAACCAAACTACTTCCTAACGAAGTTGCAAGATTAATACGTTGGGATTCGCCACCAGAAAGCGTTGCCGAATTTCTATTTAAAGTCAAATAATCCAAACCTACATTGCTTAAAAACGCCAAGCGGCTGTTGATTTCAATTAGTAATCGTTTTGAAACGGTCGTGTCGTATTCGGATAGTTTTAATTCTGTAAAAAACGGAATCAATCTTTTTATGGATAAATCTACCAAATCGGATATGGTTTTTCCGCCCACTTGAATATAGTTAGCCTCTATTCGCAGTCGTTTTCCTTTACAAACATTACATTTGGTTTTACCGCGGTAACGCGATAACATTACCCGATTTTGAATTTTATAATTTTTTTCTTCTAGTTCCTTGAAGAAATCATTTAGTCCTTGAAAATATTGATTTCCTTTCCAAATCAAGTCTTTCTGCGCTTCCGAAAGTTCAAAATAAGGTTTGTGAATAGGGAAATCAAACTTGTAGGCATGGTTAACCAATTCATCTCGGTACCATCCCATACTCTCACCACGCCAAGGATAAATCGCATTTTCAAAAATAGAAAGAGCGGTATTTGGAATTACTAATTCTTCATCAATACCAATAACATTTCCATATCCCTCACATTTTGGACAAGCGCCATATGGATTGTTAAAACTAAACAAATGCACATTTGGCTCTAAAAAAGGCATACCATCCAATTCGAAATTCGAACTAAAATGCATTCGGTTATTATCTTTTAAATCTTGCAAATAACAATCGCCTTTTCCTTCAAAAAAAGCAGTTTGCACAGCATCGGAAAGTCGGTTGAAAAATTCTTCTTCGTCTTTTACAACAATACGGTCTATAATTAGTAAGATATCTTTATTGTCTAGAGAATGTTTGTCAATTTCATCCAAACGCACCATTTCATTATTTACTAAAATCCTTGCAAAACCTTGTTGTAACAACACTTTCAGTTTATCTTCTAGTTTTCTGCCTTCTTCTAAATGAATAGGAGAAAGGAGCAACCAACGGCTTTCTAAATCGAATGTTTTTACGGTAGAAATAATATCAAAAACGGTGTCTTTTCGAACTTCCTTGCCAGAAATCGGAGAAATAGTTTTTCCAATTCGAGCGAAAAGTAATTTCAGGTAATCGTATATTTCGGTAGAAGTTCCAACAGTAGAACGGGCATTAGTAGTATTCACTTTTTGTTCAATGGCAATGGCAGGAGCAATTCCTTTGATGTAATCTACTTTTGGTTTGTCTAGTCTTCCAAGGAATTGTCGCGCATAAGAAGATAAACTTTCTACATAACGGCGTTGCCCTTCGGCATATAAAGTATCGAATGCCAATGAAGATTTTCCAGATCCCGAAAGCCCTGTAATTACTACTAATTTATTCCTAGGAATAGCCACATCCAAATTTTTTAAATTATGAATGGCAGCACCTTTTATGATTATATTTTTCTTAGGATCGAGGGTAGCAATATCTTTTGGAATCATAGTAAAAAACTAATTTTTGCAAAGATAATGATTTCTAAAATGAGATTGGGTGTTGAACAAATCACAAATTTTATTTTGATGATTTTATACTATATTT
>CANGCT010000013.1 GCA_947452415.1 Flavobacteriaceae bacterium | reverse complement strand
TAGTTTCTATGTTCAAAGGCGTTAAATATCTAATATCTCCGTCTTTTTTTCCTGAAGCTGATTGTTGTAATGTTGCCATGATTAAGCTTTTGCTACTTTAAGTTTTTCTCTTCTTCTTTCTGCCCAAGATATAGCGTGTTTATCAAGACTTACAGTCAAGAAACGCATAATTCTTTCGTCACGTCTAAATTCAGTTTCAAAAGCAATTAATACTTCTGGTGACACTTGGAATTCAAATAAATGGTAAAAACCACTTTTTTTGTTTTGGATTTCATAAGCTAATTTTTTTAAGCCCCAATCCTCTTTGGATACCATCTTTGCTCCTCTGCTTGTAAGAAAATCTTCAAATTTGCTTACTGTTTCCTTTACCTGAACTTCAGATAAAACGGGATTTAAGATGAAAACAGTTTCGTAATGATTCATAATAAATATGTTTTTAATTATATAAAATTGGGTGCAAAAGTAATTATAAGTTTTCAATAAACAATAGTAAATTGATAATAATCGCTAAAATGCTAAAAAAAACTACAAACATTAGGTAGTAATTAAAAAAAAAAATACTTTAGCATATACAAATATTAAATTTGATTAAATAATGAAATTAAACTGCGTAGTAGTTGATGACAGTTCATTGCAAAGAATAGTCATTACAAAATTGGTTAATAACCATTCTAATTTAAACTTAATTGGAGATTTTTCTAATGCAATTGAAGCAAAAAATTGCATAACTGTAAATTCTGTAGATTTAGTTTTACTAGATATAGAAATGCCCGTAATTAATGGATTTGATTTTATTGACGGATTAAAACTAAAACCACAAATTATTTTTATTACCTCTAAAGCAGAGTATGCTCTAAAAGCTTTTGATTATGATGCTACTGATTATCTTCAAAAACCTATTTTATTCGACCGATTTAATGCTTCAATTAAAAGAGCTTTAGATCTCCACCAAATGAAACGAGAAAATTATGAAGAGGAAGGAGAACATATTTTCATTAAAAGTAATTTGAAAAAATTGAAGATTTTTACCAATAAAATTAAATGGATTGAGGCTTACGGAGATTATGTAAAAGTTGTTACCGAAGAAGATACTAATTTGGTTTTATCAACAATGAAGTCTTTCGAAAAGAATTTACCTTCCGAAAAATTCATACGAGTACATAAATCATATATTATTAATATAGAAAAAGTAGAACGTTTCAATAGTAAGTTTGCCGAAATTGGTATGACGAAAATTCCTTTAAGTAGAAACAAAAAAGAAGGACTAATTAAAGCCTTATCTATAGATCAATAAAAATCTACATTTGCTATAACTTTTATTGCTCTATATTGTGTAATTGCTTCAAAACTATTCAGGATTTTTTGGATGGTTTTTTTTGTGTTTACCAATGAGCTATTTTGCGGAATTTTCACCATAATAGTTCGAATATATTCGTTGCGAATTCTATTAATTCCGGGCTCTTCTGGACCAAGTACTGGCATTTGCAAATTTTGTTGCAACACTTGATACAACCACATTGACCCTTCTTTTAACTTATCAAAATCCTTGTGTTTTAAAGTAAGTTTTATCAAACGAAAATACGGCGGATACCTATATATAAGTCGTTCGTAAAGTTGTTCTTTATACATTCCTTCATAATTATTATGGTTAACCTGCTGGATTACATTATGATTAACATTATAGGTTTGAATAATAACTTTACCACACTTATCCGCTCTTCCTGCCCTACCCGCTACCTGTGTCATCATTTGAAAACTTCTCTCAAAAGCTCTAAAATCGGGATGATACAAGATCGAGTCTGCATTCATAATTCCTACCAAAGTAACGTTGTCAAAATCCAATCCTTTAGCAAGCATTTGGGTTCCAACTAGTATATCTATTTCTCTATTCTTGAAACTATCAATTAATTTTTCAAAACTGTATTTCCCGCGAGTGGTATCTTGATCCATTCGCTTGATATTTTTGGTAGGAAATAATTCTGCTAATTCCAATTCAATTTGCTCGGTACCAAAACCTTTTGCCGAAATATCTATACTAGAACACGCGTGGCAATTAGAAGGTTTAGCAATAGAATAGCCGCAATAGTGGCATCGCAATTGGTTTTTGAATTTATGATAGGTCAAACTCACATTACAACTGGTACATTGCGGAATATGTCCACAGGTGGTACATTCTAAAACTGGAGAAAAACCGCGTCGATTTTGGAAAAGAATAACTTGCTCTCCCAAACTCAAAGCGTCGGTAATTGCTTCAATTAAAGTAAGACTAAAGTGTCCTTTCATTCTTTTCTTGAAGTAATTTTCTTTTAAATCTACCAATTCTACTTCGGGTAAAGGTGCTTTACCAAAACGTTCTTTGATGGAAATCATTCCAAATTTACCCGATTGGGCATTAAAATACGTTTCAATACTTGGTGTTGCCGAACCTAACAAAACCTTTGCTTTTTGGGCTTGCGCCAAAACTATTGCCGCATCTCTAGCGTGGTATCGTGGTGCCGGATCTTGCTGTTTAAAGGTTTGCTCGTGCTCTTCATCAATAATAATCAAACCTAAATTGGAAAACGGCAAAAATAAAGCCGACCTCGCTCCTATTACAATTTTAGCTTTATCGGATTTTTCTATAACTTGATTCCAAACTTCCACCCTTTCGTTATTGGAATATTTCGAATGAAAAACAGCAACTTCGTTCCCAAAATGCTGCGTTAGTCGAGAAACCAATTGGGTAGTAAGCGCAATTTCGGGCAACAAATACAATACTTGTTTGCCTTGCGATAAATAGTCTTCAATAAGTTTGGTATAAATTTCGGTCTTTCCAGAAGAAGTTACCCCGTGCAAAAGTGAAACTTCTTTAGTTTTAAAACATTCTCCAATTTCAGCATAAGCCTGATGTTGCGCTTCGCTTAGAACTAGATTTGTATCTTTTTTATTTCCATCAAAATTTACTCGGTCTTGTTGTAAATGGTATTCTTCAAAAATATTTTTATCTATCAATGCTTTAATCACAGCTGCGGAAGTTTGCGAAACTTCAGTCAATTGCTTTACCGAAATTGGCTTTTTCTCTTTAGCATTCAACTGAAAATAATGCATCAGCAAATCCTTTTGTTTGGCACTTTTTAAAGAATCTAATAATGCCATCAAATTAGTATCGGAAGTATAATACTCATGTATACGGATATAGCGAATCAACTTTGGCTTGTATTCTTCCTGCATTTCTTCTTGCAAAGAAAGTATGTCTTTATTGAGTAGTTTTTGAACAATAGGAAAAATATTTTTCTTGTTCAAAATTGCCATAATGTCTTGCATTTTCAGCGAACTTTGCTGTTGCAATGCTTCGTAAATTAAGAATTCATCATCGGATAATTCCTTAACATTTACAGTGACATCTTTTTTGGGAGAGATGATGGTTTCACTTTCTAAAATAAAAGCCGAAGGCATTGCACCTCGATACACATCGCCAATCGAACACATATAATAGGAAGAAATCCATTGCCAATGGGCTATTTGAAACTCATTTACAATAGATTTTTCGTCTAATATTTGATGAATTTCTTTGGATTCGTATAAGGTTGGTGGCACCTGATGGAGATCAATAACCAAAGCAGTATATATTTTGCTTTTGCCGAAAGGCACCGCAACACGCATTCCTTTTTGAATATAATTATACTCGGCTTCCGAAACTCTGTAGGTGAAAGTATTTGGCAAAGAAAGCGGTAATAATACTTCGATGAAATGCATTTTAAGTTTATTGTTTTGGGTTTTGGGTTTTGGATTAATGAGTGTATATGCTCTGCTTTCTGATTACTGATCACTGATCACTTTCTCTAATTCTCTCTCGTGCTTGTATTTTAATCTGCTGATTGTTGCATTCAATTCAAATCCTAAAAGCAAAATCATACTGTTAATCCATATAAAAAACATTACAATTAATAAGGTTCCGATAGAGCCGTACAATTCGTTGTATTTAGAAAATTTAAGAACCCAAATTCCGAAAAAATAAGAAGTTATTATAGTCAATAGTGTAGTAAAAACAGATCCTATTGAAATAAAAGAGCGTTTTCTATCTTGTTTAGTTCCGAATTTAAACAACAAGGAAGTTGTAATAAGAATCATCAAAACCACAAAGGCATAACGTCCCATTTCTATTAACGGAATATTATCGGACAACACATCTTGAATTTTTGTTTTTTGAATAAAAACTTCAAATATTACGATGGCTGCAACGGTAATTATCAAAATTAAGGAAAGTATTATTGATAATCCCAAAGAGATGAAATATTGTCGGAAATATTTGCGCTTTAAAGTTACATGATGCGAACTTTCAAAACCTCCTAGAATCGCATTTACACCATTTGCCATAAGGAAAATAGCCATAAAAAAACCTGTAGATAATAATCCCGAATGACTATTATGCAAAATATCGTTTATGATTTTTGAGACGGCATCAAAGGTGGTTGGCGGTAAACTTTGGTGTACAAAATCCATGAAATCTTCTTGAAAACCAACTATTGGTATGTAAGGAATCAGATTTAAAATAAATAAAGCAAACGGAAAAAGCGCCATAAAAAAACTAAATGCAATGGCTGTAGCACGATAAGATACCGCACCTTCTACAATTCCGATGATGTAAAGCTCCAGTAAATCGTATAGCGATAAACCATGCAACCAAGGTAATTTAATAGATTTACCCAGTAAGACTAATTGCCTCACTACTGGAAATTTAACTAATTTATCTTCAATTTCTATACTCATATTTTTATTTCAGAAAAGGTAGTCGTATTTTAATTAAATTGCTTTCAAACTCAAATCCATATTATAAACCGAGTGGGTTAAAGCACCGGAAGAAATATAATTCACTCCGCAATCTGCATACTCCCGAATGGTATTTTCATTGATATTTCCTGAAGATTCTGTAAGACATTGGTTCCCAATTAAGGCAACCGCCGTTTTAGTGTCTTCAAAATTAAAATTGTCAATCAGTATTCTAAAAACCCCATCGTTTTTTAGGATTTCTTTAATTTCATCTAGATTTCTAGCTTCTACAATTATTTTTAAATCCTTGCTATTGGACTTCAAATATTCTTTGGTTTTGGTAATTGCATTAGATATTCCGCCTGCAAAATCAATATGATTATCCTTTAGCATAATCATATCGTATAATGCAAATCGATGGTTTTCACCACCACCAATAGTAACAGCCCATTTTTCGCAAGCACGAAATCCTGGAGTGGTTTTTCTAGTGTCCAAAATTTTAGTGCTGGTACCTTGAAGAATTTCTACATACTTCTTGGTTTTGGTAGCAATAGCGCTCATTCGTTGCATCGAATTAAGAACCAAACGTTCGGCTTTTAATATGGATTGGGAACTTCCGGAAACATAAAAAACTACATCGCCATAGGCAACCGAAGCACCATCTTGAATAAGGGTTTCTACCTTTAAATTAGCATCCACAAAATTAAAAATCATTTTTGCAAATGCTACTCCGGCTATAATTCCTGCATCTTTCACTAATAGTTTGGCTTTTCCTTCTGCTGAAGCAGGAATACAAGCCAAGGAAGAATGATCGCCATCACCTACATCTTCGCGAATAGCATTTTGGATAATTAATTGGAGTTCGTTTTGAAATTGTATTTCAGAAATCATAATCGTAATTTGAAATGCTAAAATAATTAAAAATCTTGATAAAAAAGTAGATAAAAAAGGAAATTGATTTAAAGTTTCTAAATTTAAAAAAACACCTCTTATTAAAAAAAATATAAGCAGAATAGGATTTTTTAAAAATAATATTTACATTTACCTATTAGCAATTTATAAAAATACTAACGATGGCAAAAAGTCAAGACGCAAAGAAAACAGAAAAAAAGGAACCTCTTAAAACTGCAAAAGAGAAGAAGGAAGAAAAACGAATTAAAAAAAATACCCCTAAAAGAGATTAAAAAACACAACTCCTCAATTGTATTTCAGTTGGGGAGTTTTTTTATTTCAAAAGTTCCAGTAACAATTTCCTTTCTTTCTCGTCTTAATTTAAAAATAATATCCCTTGGAAACAATATTATCTATAAAAAATCTGCACAAACGTTACGGCAAAGTACATGCTGTGAATAACGTATCATTTGAAATATTAAAAGGCAATGTCTATGGCATACTTGGCCCTAATGGCAGCGGAAAATCTACTACTTTAGGAATTGTATTGAATGTTGTTAATAAATCATCTGGAGAATACTCTTGGTTTGATGGTGCTATGGAAACGCACGAAGCCTTGAAAAAAGTTGGTGCTATTATTGAACGACCAAATTTTTATCCCTACATGACGGCAGAGGAAAATTTGAAATTAGTTTGCAAAATTAAAGGCATCGATTACTCTAAAGTTACTGAAAAACTAGAAGTTGTTGGTTTACTAGAACGAAAAGACAGCAAGTTCAACACCTTTTCTTTAGGGATGAAACAACGATTAGCAATAGCTTCTGCATTATTAAACGACCCCGAAATATTGATTTTAGACGAACCAACTAATGGTTTAGATCCGCAAGGAATTCATCAAATTAGAGATATTATTAAGCACATTGCAAGCCAAGGAACTACTATTTTATTGGCGTCACATTTATTGGATGAAGTAGAAAAAGTATGTACCCATGTTGTGGTTTTGCGCAAAGGAGAAATCTTATATTCTGGAAAGGTGGCAGAAATGGCATCTGGCAATGGTTATATTGAAGCGCAAGCAGCTGATACTAAAGCATTAATTGCAGCATTAGAAACCTATCCTCTTATTGACCGAATTACAGAAGTAGATGGAAAAGTAGAAATCTATTCGGAAACCGATATAGACACAGCTCTTTTAAACCAATTTTTGACAGATAAATCTATCTACCTCAACCATTTGGTTCAACGTAAAAATAGTTTGGAAGATCATTTTTTACAATTAACTGGTAATTAAAAACGAAGAACTCCTTATTCTAAAATAAAAAAATGAAACGATTACTCTCTATAGAATTACAAAAAATCTGGAAAAACAGAGCTAGCAAAGTTTTAACTATCACTTACTTTGTTTTACTAACCTTATTATCCTTAATAGCTTCAATAAAGTTTGACTTAGGTCCATTACATATTAAACTTGCAGATCAAGGAATTTTCAATTTCCCGTATATCTGGCATTTCAACACCTATATTGCCGCTTTATTAAAAATATTTTTAGCTGTAGTAATTGTTTCAATGATGGCAAATGAATATAGTTATGGTACATTAAAACAAAATTTAATTGATGGCATGAGCAAGAAAGAATTTATTCTTTCTAAATTTTTAACAGTAATTGTTTTTGCTGGAATTTCAACATTTTTTATCTTCATTGTTTCCTTACTTTTAGGATTAACCTTTTCTTCTTATAATGAAGTTGAAATTGTTTTTTCTCAAACGGAATATTTGTTTGCCTATTTTATAAAGCTGGTTGGCTTCTTTTCGTTTTGTTTATTTATTGGGATATTAATTAAACGTTCCGCATTTGCTTTAGGATTTTTATGGATTTGGTTCATAATAGAAAAAATATCCTATCCTGTAATTAAATACGCTGTTTTAAAAGAAGATAATTCACACGAAACTTTTATAGACAAGTTGTATACTTTCTTTCCGCTAGAATCAATTTCAAATTTAATTATTGAACCTTTTTCAAGATTAAATTTTGTAAAAACCGTAGGAACACAAATAGGTGTTAACAACATTAAAGACTATCAAGTTCATTGGTACACCATTTCAATTGTTATCTGTTGGACTGCTATTTTTGTTTACTCTTCTTATTTGCTTTTAAAAAAAAGAGATTTATAGTAATTTACTAATTAAACCAAATGAGGTTTTTTAAAGTCTAATTTCCTTATTGCCTATTTTGAAAATACAAATTAATGTTAAAGAACTTTTTTTCATTAATAAACTATTTAAAATTATAGTATTTTTATGCCCATGAAAAATACCCTACTTCTATCTATAATATTTACTACATGGTTTTCAATAAATTGCAGTGCTCAATTTAGTAAGACTCATTATATTCCACCTCTTTCTAACTCAGATAGTCAAGAGCCTAATGATCAATACATTTATATTTCTTGTCCAAGCGTTAGCCCTGTTAGCTTTGTTATTCAAGAAATTGGTGGTACTACCATTTCAGGATCTGTAAGTAGAGATAATCCATTCCCTTATTACATTGGCTCTGGATTTGACACGCAACTATTAATTTCACAGAGCGATGTAAATACCATTAAAAGTAACAAAGGATACATTATTAATGCACAAGATTTAATTTATGCAAATGTTAGACTAACTTCTTCAAACAATAATAATCAAGCTGGCGGATTGGTATCTAAAGGTGGTGCAGCACTTGGAACTCATTTTAGAATAGGAGCTTTTATAAATACTGGGGCACCCTCGACTACGCCTAATCATTATACATTTGCTACAATATTAGCAACAGAAAATAATACTACAGTTTCATTTGCAGATATTAAACCTGGAGTGCAACTTATTAATAATACGGCTGCAGGAAGCAATCCGTCTAATATAATTTTAAATGCAGGGCAAAGTTTTGCAATAGCGGTTGTAGGACCAACAGTTGCTAACAAAGACGGTTTGATAGGTGCTTCAATTACTTCCGACAAACCTATTGCGGTAAATTGCGGCTCTTTTGCTGGAACTAATGGTACTACTACAAATCTTGACTTAGGAATGGATCAAATAGTTTCTGCAGAAAGAACCGGAATGGAGTATATTTTTGTAAAAGGTTCTGGAGTGGATGAAACCGAAAGACCGCTATTGATAGCAGACACAAACAATACCGAAATATACCTAAACGGAAGTGCTACCCCTACTACAACTTTAAATTCGGGACAATATTTAGCGCTTAGCGGAGCCGATTTCTCTTCCGATGGTAATCTATATGTAAGAAGTTCCAAAAATATTTTTGCCTATCAAGGAATTGGCGGTTCTAGTAGCCAAGCCAATCAAAACATGCACTTTGTTCCGCCATTGAGTTGTCAAACGCCTAAATCAATCAACAACATTCCGCTAATTAATGAAGTAGGAGGTTTAACAGATTTTACAGGAACTGTTTGTATTGTTACTAAAACAGGAGCAACTTTAACTTTTATTATTGATGGAGTAAACTATACTTTATCCACCTTACCTTCAAGTCTAAACGTTACTGGCCCTTTAAATGTTACCGGAAACCCTGATTTTGTAACTTACACAATTGAAGGACTGACTGGAAATATATCGGTTTTTTCTACAGAACAAGTATATGTTTCCTATTATGGTTCTAGTGGAGCCGCAACTTATGGTGGCTTTTATTCTGGTTTTACTTTTAAACCTGAAATTGTTTTTCAACCAACAATTACTAACCTATCGGATTGTATTCCTAACATTAATCTTAATGTGAATGCAATTAGCAACTTTGATGTGTACCAATGGTATTTTAACGGAAATCCTATTTCGGGAGCAACTTCAAATAACTACATCCCCACTCAGCCAGGATATTATAAGATAAAAGCATCCCTAACTGCCTGTGGAATTGATTTTTATTCGGATGAAATTCCAGTAAGTTCTTGTGCAATAGATACTGATAATGATGGTGTCAATGACAATATTGATATTGATCTCGATAATGATGGCATCACAAATTGCAACGAATCACTAGGAAACCTAGGCATATCATTAGCAAATACGTCAACAGGAACTATAAATATAGGTGCCTATTCAAATACATTTAATGGTACAGTAACCACCTCAACAGCAACAAGCGCAACACCTTTCGCAGGAAATCTGGATGGAAGTTTTATTACCGATGTGCCTGCCGGAAAAACTAGTTTTGTAAAGTACAATATGAGTTTTACACAACCAATTTCATTGGATATGGAATATGTTTCCTCTGCAAACACTACTGATTTATTAGATTCCAACGGCGATTTTATCTTAAATTCTCCTATCAATAAAACGATAACAGTATTGAATCCAAACAATCAATTATTGATTGATACTAATTATGACGGAATTTATGAAAGTGGTGTCACCCAATATTCCTCTTTTGAAATTAGATTCCGACTAAACAGCATAATTCCATTAGTTGCAGGTGCAGGAACCTTTAAATTTTTAACTTATAATTCTAGTGCCCTAATTTTTACGCATAAAAATCTTTCAGATACATTTGGTGACAAAGCAACTTTTAAATTACATGCAACCTGCCTACCTAAAGATTCGGACGGAGATGGAGTTCCAGACCAAGCTGATTTGGATAGCGATAATGATGGGATTTTAGATTATATAGAAGCGCAAGGCGCAACCTTCACCCCTATTTCTCATGTGGATGCCAACCACGACGGAATGGACGATGCATTTGGAACTGGAATTACTCCTGTTGATTCGGACGGTGATGGAGTTTTAGATTATTTAGATTTAGATTCCGATAATGATGGAATATTCGATTTGAATGAATCTGGATCAGGTGCTATAGATGCCAATTTGAATGGAATTATAGACGGAAATTCTTTTGGAGTAAACGGTTTAGCAGATTCTGTTGAAACAACACCAGATAGCAACCTTCTAAATTATACCCTGGCCAATACCGATGCCGATGCACTTAATAATTATTTGGATATTGATAGTGATTCGGATGGTTGTTTAGATGTAACTGAAGCAGGATATACACTTTTTGATAGCAGTACAGGAACATTAGGAACTGCAGTTCCTCCATCAGTAAATGCCAACGGAATTGTAAGCGGTTCTACTTATATCGTTCCGAGTCAAGATTATGTCATTGGGGCACCAATAACAATAACTTTACAACCTCAAGATGCAATAACTTGTGAAAATCAAAATGCTACTTTTAGCATTACTTCTAATACCGTTACTTCCTACCAATGGTTAGTTTTCAACGGAACCACTTGGGCTAATGTGGTTAATAATGCTATATATTCTGGAGCAACAACCAACACCTTGGCAATTTCAAGTGTTAGTCCATCTATGAGTGGTTATAAGTATAAAGTTATTTTAAATAAAAATGGAAATAAATGTGGCATGGTTTCTACACCTGCTTCGCTTACAACGTATGCATTACCAGTACTAACCTCACCTATCTCTTTAAAACAATGTGATAATGATTCCGATGGAATTTCCGATTTTAATTTAACTGTAAATAACCCTCAAATATCAACCAATTTTGCCGCCGAAACGTTCACTTATTTCACAACACAAGCCGGAGCAAATACTAATGATCCATTGGTTAAAATACCTAATCCTATAGTTTACAATAGCGGTAACGGAACCGTTTGGGTTCGAGTAGAAAGTGTATATGGCTGTTTTAGTGTAGCACAAATTAATTTAATTGTATCGGTTACCCAAATTAATGCTGCCACTTTTCATAAATATTTCACCCTTTGTGACGATGCTGTTACTGGAGTTTCGACCGATACCGATGGAACTTCTGTATTTAATTTTAGTAGTGTAACTAATGATATAAATGCTATTTTGCCAATACCAAGTTCTAATTATACCATAAAATATTATGCTAATAATGCCGATGCTTTGGCGCAAATAAATGCTATTAATCCTATAGCATATAGAAATACTACAATAAACCAACAATTAATTTATGTAAGAATAGATAGTAATAACTACCAAGGTTGCTTCGGATTAGGGCCATTCATTACCCTAACGGCAGAAGCTCTTCCAGTAGCAACACCTGTAAATACTACTAATGTTATTCGTCATTGCGATGATGACCAAGATGGTAATTTTACATTTGATACAACAACTCTTCAAGCAACTATCCTTAACGGGCAAACTAACAAAACGGTAACCTATTATGATGCTACTGGAACGGTAATAAACCCAATTCCAACCTTTTCAGTAACTACTTCCCAAACCATAACCGTTAGAGTAACCAACAATATTACGCAAGCATCTGATGGACCTTGTTATGATGAAGAACCGATAACTTTTATTGTAGATAAATTACCACAAGTTTTCACTATTCCTACTGTACAATTAACTAAATGTGATAACGAAACTGATCCTGCTTTACAAAACGGAAGCTATCCATTTGATACTACTAATTTTGAAAGTATTCTTTTAGGAACTCAAACAGGTATGGATATTTCCTTTACTTTACAAAATGGTCAAATACTTCCTCACCTACCTGCAACATTTAATTCAGTAACTCAAAGTGTAATAGCAACAGTTACCAATCCATTAAACATGAGTTGTCCTGCAACCACAACTTTAAATTTCATAGTAAATCCTATTCCAAATATTGATTTAAATACAAACGGATTGGCAAATGAATTAGTATGCACCAATCTCCCTTCATTTACCGTTACTTTAAATGCTGGAGTGCTTATTGGAACGCCAACTAATATCTATACTTACCAATGGTATTTGAATAACACTAGTATTCTAGGAGCTAATAATTATGATTTAATTGTTAATACCGGAGGAAGCTACTCTGTATTAGTAACCAATACTTCTGTATGTTCAATTACTAGAAACATTGCTGTTGCTACCTCTGTAATAGCTTCTATTGATCATATTAATATTGTAGATTTAACTGATTTAAACACCGTAGAAGTAATAGTTACAGGAAATGGCAACTATATGTACAGCATTGAAGATCCTTATGGACCCTACCAATTTTCTAATTTATTTGAAAATGTTCCTATAGGAATTCATACCGTTTATATTAAAGATTTAAATGGATGTGGTATTGCACAACAAACCATTTCCGTTCTTGGAGTTCCTAAATATTTCACTCCAAACGGAGATGGATTTAACGATTATTGGAATATTAAAGGAGTAAATAATAAATTCTACAGCAACTCTGTTATTAAAATTTTTGATCGTTACGGCAAATTTATTAAACAATTTTCCGCTTCAGAAGATGGTTGGGATGGTCTTTACAATGGTACTTTATCTCCTGCAGACGATTATTGGTATAACATCCAATTTGATGATGGTAGGTCTGCTAAAGGACATTTTACTTTAAAACGATAATTAGTACTTCTATGATTTATAAAATAGTAGCCCGAATAAATAAGATACTCTTGCCTAGTTTTACAAAACAACAACTAGATATCACGAAAGCCAAAAAATGGCAGATGGCATTAATTGGATGGCGGTATTATATAACTAAAAGAGCACTAGACAGTTGATTTTTGGATTAAAAAAAATAAATGTTTTTTGAATTCGAATTTGCAAAGACCATTATTATTCCTATATTTGCAACCACAAAAAAGGCCTCGTGGCGCAACTGAATAGCGCACTTGATTACGGCTCAAGAGGTTACTGGTTTGAATCCAGTCGAGGTCACTAAAAAAACCCTAAACGCTTATAAAATAAGTATTTAGGGTTTTTTATTTGATTTTTTAGCCGACATTTAGCCTGCAATATTTATTAAATCATTATTATTATCATATTCTTTGGTTGGAGCTGGTGCATTTGATTATAATAACAAATTCACTCCATACCCAAGATTAAAACGCATGCTAATTTTTTAATATTAATAAGCCACATTGGAGATTACGCTTATTAAAAAAATACATTCCACACTATTTATATTGAAAGAAAATGATGAAAGAAAAAAACATTTAAAAGAAAATTATTCTTAATAAAACGCAAAGCTTTTGAGGTTTGTCTTTTTTTTAATAAAAAAATGTCGAATTTTACAATTCCAAAAAAAATTAAAATGAAAGAGTTATTGCAACAAACCTATGGCTTTATATTCGAAGAAAAATTAATAGATGAAATTTCACAAGTTTCCTTACTTCGAGATTTTAAAGAAGGGGATGTTTTAATAGATTTTGGCGATTATATAAAAAAAATGCCTTTATTAGTTTCTGGAGCTATAAAAATATTACGGGAAGATTTTGATGAAGGAGAACTGTTATTGTATTTTATTGAAAAGGGGGATACCTGCGCAATGTCTATGACGTGTTGTTTAGGGGAGTCTAAAAGTGAAATTAAAGCTGTAGCAGAAACTAAAGGACAAGTGATAATGATTCCAGTTCTTAAAATGGAGGAATGGTTGGGGAAATACAAAAGTTGGAGAAACTATGTGTTTAACAGTTACAATAATAGATTAAAAGAAATGCTTTCTGCAATTGATAATTTGGCATTTATGAAAATGGATGAACGCTTAATTAATTATTTAAAAGACAAAGCTAAAATTAACAATACTAAAGAAATTCACAATACGCATCAAGAAATTGCATACGATTTGCATACTTCTAGAGTTGTGGTATCACGATTGCTAAAAGCACTAGAAAATGAGGGAAAAATTAGATTACATAGAGCATCCATAGAGATATTAATGTAAAACAAAAAAAACTATTTTCACAAAAAATAACTTTAAAAATCATTATAAGTTGAAAAAAATAATTTTATTCTTGTTAATATCAACTACTACCTTTTTTGCTCAAAATGCCTCCCATACTAATTTTTGGAGTAAAATTGCACTAACGCAAAACATAACAAATAAAATTAGTACAGAGGCAGAATTTCAAAAAAGATGGCAAAATGACATTATTAATAATCCCAACAATTATGTAGATTATAAATTAGCAACTAGCCTTCGCTTTTGGATATATTTTAAGCCAAATGAAAATACTACGATTTGTCTATCGCCATTTTCTTATTTTGAAAACAACCCAATTATTAAAACTGAAAGCGATAAAAGTAAAATTAGTAGCTATGAAAATCGTTATGCCGCTGCTATTGAATTAAGCTATAATCTTATCACAAAACTCAAATTGCAAACTAGAACTGGTATAGAATACCGAAATTTCATAAATTACTCTCCGGATTATTTCCGATTTAGAGAGAAATTAAGCATCAAGTTTACTATTAATTCTAAATTAACATTGACTGGCTTTGATGAAATATTAATTAATTCAAATTCTTTAAACGGATTACATAATTTTGATCAAAACAGATTAGGAACAAGTTTATCTTATATTCCTACCAAAAGAATTAAAATTGAATTGGGTTATATAAAAATTGAACGTTCACAAAGAAATAGTATTGACAATTTATTAGAAAATAATTTAGTAATAAATACCTTTTTCACTTTGCCAAATAAAAAAATATAAAAATGATTAGTATAACTCAAGTAATTAGCTATGTATTAGCTGTTTTTGTTGGAATAACTCTAGGATTAATAGGGAGTGGCGGTTCTATTTTATCTGTACCTATTTTAGTTTATGTATTAGGTATTGAGCCGGTTTTGGCTACGGCATATTCCTTATTTGTAGTAGGTACAACGGCTTTATTTGGTGGACTTCAAAAAGCAAAACAAAAATTAGTAGATTTTAAAAAAGTAGTACTATTTGGGGTACCAACTATTATTGCTGTATTTATAACTAGAAAATTAATTGTTCCAAGTATCCCCGAAATTATAATTTCTACCTCCACTTTTACCTTAAAAAAATCAGTATTAATAATGGTTTTATTTGCAGTTGTTATGATTTTTGCATCTGTAAGAATGATAAAACCATGGAAAGAAAAAATTATAAATGAAAATACAAAACTTAACTATCTCGCCATATTTACTCAAGGTTTATTAATAGGTTTTATTGCTGGATTTGTAGGTGCTGGTGGCGGATTTCTCATCATTCCAGCGCTATTGTTTTTAACACAAACTCCTATGAAAATGGCAGTAGGAACCTCACTTATTATTGTTTCAGTCCAATCTTTAATAGGATTTATCGGAGATATTCGTCCGGAACAAAAATTAGATTGGAATTTATTATTAATTTTTACAACTTGTTCTATAATTGGGGTTATTATTGGAAGTTTTTTATCCAAAAAAATAGAAGGTGAAAAACTGAAAACCGGATTTGGATGGTTTGTACTAGTAATGGGTATTTACATTATTATTAAAGAAATATTCCTAAAATAGTATTTATTAGTTGACTAAAATTTTATTAATTGTAACTTTTGATACATAAACAATTAGTTTAAAGTAGTAATTTTACTTCATAATTAAAATATTTTTTTTTTAAAGATTCTATAAAACTAAAAATAAAAATAAACTTAAAAAAACAAAATGGAAATAGAACAAATTTATACTGGATGTATAGCCGAAGCAGCATATTATATTACTTCTAATGGTGAAGCAGCTATTGTAGATCCTCTTAGAGAAACGCAACCTTATCTTGATCGATTGGAAAGAGATGGTGTGAAACTTAAATACATTTTTGAGACTCATTTTCACGCTGATTTTGTATCAGGACATATCGATTTAGCTAAAAAAACTGGAGCTACAATTGTGTATGGACCAACCGGAATGAAAACTGGTTTTGAGATGTATGTTGGTACCGATGGTGAAATTTTTCACGTTGGAGGTATTCAAATTAAACTAATCCATACTCCTGGACACACAATGGAAAGTTCTTGTTTTTTAGTTTCTGATGAACAAGGAACGGAAAAAGGATTAATTTCTGGAGATACTTTATTTATTGGAGATGTAGGTCGTCCAGATTTAGCACAACATGTAATTTCCGAATTAACACAAGATAAACTAGCCCGACATCTATACCATTCTTTACGAACCAAAATCATGCCTTTATCGGATGATTTAATTGTTTACCCCAATCATGGCGCAGGAAGTGCATGTGGTAAAAACATGAGTAAAGAAACTACAGACACTTTAGGAAACCAGAAGAAGACTAACTACGCATTAAACCCAGAATTAACCGAAGACCAATTTGTTGAAGAAATTTTAAGCGGATTAACTGCACCTCCACAGTATTTTCCTAAAAATGTATTGATGAATATTCAGGGTTATGCCTCTTTAGATTCTATTTTAGACAATGGAAATAAAGCTTATAATATAGGTGATTTCGAATTAATTGCCAATGAAACTAAAGCGTTAATTTTAGACACTAGAGATCCAGAAGATTTTGCAAAGGGTTTCCTGCCTAATAGTATAAATATTGCAATTAACGGGAGCTTTGCAATGTGGGTAGGAGAATTAATTCTAGATATTAAACAAGAGATTCTTATTGTTGCTGAAAATGAAGAAAAAGTTAAAGAATCAATCATCAGACTAGCACGTGTTGGTTACGACCATGCAATTGGATATCTAGATGGAGGATTTGAAGCTTGGAAAAATGCTGGGAAAAAATTTGATGTTATTCATAGAATAAATGCTGAAGAATTAGAAAAACATTACAACCAAGAAAAATTAATTATTATTGATGTAAGAAAAGTAAGTGAATTTAATTCGGAACATTTAATAGAAGCTATGAATATTCCACTAAATGTATTAAATTCTAATTTAGCAGTTTTTCCAAAAGACAAACCATTTATATTGCATTGTGCTGGTGGATACAGAAGCATGATTGCTGCTTCTTTATTAAAACAAAAAGGATATGATAATTTAGTAGACGTGATTGGAGGTTTTGCCGAGATTAAAAAAACCTCAATTCCAAAAACAAATTACGTTTGCCCTACTACATTGTTGTAAAAGACCACAAAATTAAAGTTTCATTTTTTTATTTTGATATTTAAAGAAATGAAACTTAGTTAAATTGTCTTGCTATTTCTCATTATAAGTATTTGTTATTTCACTTATTTAATTAAATTTATCCAACCTAATATACTTTTAGAATTACATTACCAGATGTTTTTTTCTTTCCTGTATTTTCATATTTAATACTTAGAACTTAATTTAAAGAAGAATTATTTTTTTTAATATATAATGAAATTTTCAAATATTTAATTTTAATTAAATCATTAATAATCAAAATATTAAATAACAATATATCACCTATTAATTTCAATTAAATTGTTTTCGTTTTATAGAATAAAATAAAGTATATTTATCTAATTTTTAAATATTAAAAATTAGTAGTATTCCTTTTGAAATCGTTTTGTAATTTAGCCTCACAAACAAACTACAATTCTATATGGATCTTAACTTCAACAAAAACGAAGACCACAATAAACTTTTTTTATCTGTTTTAAAACAACGATTTGCTAAAGTAAAACTTGGTGGCGGAGAAAAAAGAATAGAAAAACTGCATGCCGAAGGCAAAATGACAGCTCGGGAGCGTATCGATTATCTACTAGATGCCAAAGCAAAATGTATTGAAATTGGTGCTTTTGTTGGAGACGGTATGTATGCCGAACATGGAGGCTGCCCTTCTGGAGGTGTAGTGGTTAAAATTGGATACATCCAAGGAAAACAATGTATCGTAGTTGCTAATGATGCTACCGTGAAAGCTGGAGCTTGGTTTCCAATTACTGCTAAGAAAAATCTTCGTGCGCAAGAAATTGCTATGGAAAATCGTTTACCAATAATATATTTAGTTGATTCTGCAGGGGTTTATTTGCCAATGCAAGATGAAATTTTTCCAGATAAAGAACATTTCGGACGAATTTTCAGAAACAATGCCCAAATGAGTAGCATGGGAATTACCCAAATTGCTGCTGTTATGGGAAGTTGCGTTGCTGGTGGTGCTTACCTTCCTATTATGAGCGACGAAGCAATGATTGTAGACAAAACAGGAAGTATTTTTCTTGCTGGAAGCTATTTAGTGAAAGCAGCAATTGGGGAAAATATTGACAACGAAACACTTGGTGGCGCTACTACCCATTGTGAAATTTCGGGAGTTACCGATTATAAAGCCAAGGACGATAAAGATGCTTTAGAAAGAATTAAAAGTATTGTAGCTAAAATTGGGGATTATGATAAAGCAGGATTTAACCGAGTTAAATCGGAAAAACCAGCATTAAACGAACAAGACATTTACGGAATTATCCCTAAAGCCCGCACCGAACAATACGACATGTTAGAAATCATCAAGAGATTGGTAGACAATTCGGAGATGGACATGTACAAAGAAGATTATGGTAAATCCATCATAACTTGTTATGCCCGAATTGATGGTTGGGCAGTAGGAATTGTGGCCAACCAACGTATTGTTTCGAAAACTAAAAAAGGTGAAATTCAATTTGGTGGGGTAATCTATTCCGATTCTGCAGATAAAGCCACTCGATTTATTGCTAATTGTAACCAAAAGAAAATTCCGTTAGTATTCGTGCAAGACGTTACCGGATTTATGGTAGGATCCAAAAGTGAACATGGCGGAATTATTAAAGATGGCGCCAAAATGGTGAATGCTGTAGCAAATTCGGTGGTACCAAAATTCACGGTTATTGTAGGGAATTCTTATGGAGCTGGAAATTATGCCATGTGTGGAAAAGCCTACGACCCACGATTGATTTTTGCATGGCCAAGTGCCGAACTTGCTGTTATGGGTGGCACGCAAGCCGCTAAAGTATTGGCACAAATTGAAGCGTCCTCACTTAAAGCCAAAGGAGAAGTGATTGATGAAGATAAAGAAAAAGAATTGTTTGACAAAATAAAAGCCCGCTACGACGAGCAAGTTTCGCCTTATTATGCAGCATCAAGATTATGGACCGATGCCATCATTGACCCACTAGACACAAGAACCTGGATCTCTATGGGAATTGAAGCAGCCAACCACTCTCCTATTGAGAAAAAGTTTAATTTGGGAGTAATACAAGTATAGATTTTTAGACTTCTTGATATTTACAAATATGAAAAAATTACATTTTATTTTCATAATACTTATAATCTTTCAAACTGTTGTTTCCCAAGAAACTACTACTAGAAAAGATACGTTACAAGGAGGTTTACGAACCGAACGAACTTGTTATGATGTGTTGCGATACGACTTGAATATCAAAATCAATATTGAAGAAAAATCAATAGTTGGGTATAATGACATAAGTTTTAAAGTAGTATCCAATACTAAAAAAATTCAGGTAGATTTATTTGAAAATATGCAGGTAGATTCTATTGTATTTCATTCCAAAAAATTAGAATACAAAAGAGAATTTAATGCTGTTTTTATTGATTTTCCTACTAATTTAAATAGTGGTAACGAGGAGAAAATTCGATTTTACTATTCCGGAAAACCTATTATTGCCAAAAATGCTCCTTGGGATGGCGGATTTATTTTTACCAAAGACAAACAAGGAAAGCCATGGGTAGCGGTGGCTTGCCAAGGTACTGGTGCAAGTTTGTGGTATCCGGTTAAAGATTCGCAAAGCGATGAACCTGATAATGGCGAAACCATAAAAGTGGCAGTTCCGAGTGGACTTATGAATGTTTCTAACGGAAGATTAATAGGTAGCGAAGATTTAAAAAATGGCTATACCCGTTGGGATTGGGAAGTTAAAAACCCAATTAACACCTATGATATTACTGTAAATATTGCCGATTTTGCACACATTCACGACAACCTAGATGATTTAGATTTAGATTATTATGTTTTGAAAGAAAATGAAGTGAAAGCCAAATCCCATTTTGAAGAAGCGAAACTTATGCTAACTTGTTTTCAAAGTAAATTTGGAGCTTATCCATTTAAAGAAGATGGGTACAAATTAGTTGAAACTCCTTATTTAGGTATGGAACACCAAAGCGCTGTGGCTTATGGAAATAAATACAAAAATGGTTACCTAGGAAGTGATTTATCTGGAACCGGAATTGGGTTGTTATTTGACTACATCACCATCCACGAAAGTGGGCACGAATGGTTTGGAAATAGCATCACTTCCAAAGACATTGCCGATATGTGGATTCACGAAGGATTCACCATGTACACCGAAGTAGTTTATTTAGAATGTCAATTTGGAGCAGAAAAAGCGCAGAAATACATGAACGGCATGAAGCAAAATGTACAGAATGACGAGCCTATTATTGGTCCCTTCGGAGTAAACAAAGAAGGATCGGGAGATATGTATTACAAAGGTGCTTTATTATTAAACACTTTACGTCATGTAATTAACAATGATGATTTGTGGTGGAAATTACTATTGAATTATTCCAATACCTTCCGTCATAAAATAATTGATACTGCAACGGTAATTAACTTTTTCAATAACGAGAGTGGCATGGATTTAACCTCTATTTTTAATCAGTATTTAAGATATATTACTATCCCAGAACTATTTATTCGAATCAATAAAAACAAATTAGAATACCGTTGGAACGCTTCCGAATCGAATTTTAATATGCCAATAGACCTAAAAGTTAACGGAAAACAAATACGAATTCAACCAACATTAAAGTCGCAAATCTCCAATATTAAAATAAAATCTCTTGAGGAAGTTGAAGTGCTCACCAATGATTTTTATATAAATGTTATTAAAAAGTAAATAACTATTTATAGAATAAATCGAAAAAAAATCTAAATTAAAAAAACTATTTTAAACTTTCTTTGCGCAATACTTTTCCGTTTTCAGTTTCTTTAAAGTTAGAAACAAATAGAATTTCTCTTGGACGTTCGTATTTATCTATGCATTCAAAAATTGAATTATCTATTGTAAAAAACTCTCCTTCAACCACTAACACTACTTTTTCCCCTAATCCTTTATCTTCTTTGGAAGTAATAAAAAATCGTCTATCTAGTTTTCCATCAAGCTTTTGTTCCACTAGTTCGGGCATGATTTTAACACCACCACTATTAATTACGTTATCTATTCGACCTAAAAACTTAAATTGATTTTCGTTAACCAATTCAACTAAATCATTAGTAACCACAGTGTCTTCTGCAATAATTTTAGGAGCATGAATTACTAAACAGTTTCTATCGTCATACGAAATAGTTACATGCGGTAAAACAGTAAAGACCTTTTCTCCTACTCGCTTGGCAGCAATGTGGGTTATTGTTTCTGTCATGCCATAGGTTTCATAGACCTTGGTTGGCAATTTCATTAATTGTTTTTCAAGAGAAGTACTAATTCTAGCACCACCAACAATAAGTTTTTTTACATTCTGCAATTCTTTAAGTGAATTTTGAGCCTGCATTGGCACCATCGCAGCAAAATCATATTTATCTTCTAAACCTTTCATTGGATGGGAAGTTGGAGCAACATAATCCAATTCTAATCCTAATACAATGGCACGAATCAGCATCATTTTTCCCGCTACATATTTCACTGGCAAACATTGCAAGGCACTATTTCCTGATTGTAATTCAAAGAAATCTCCCGTTGCAATAGCCGAATTCACCATGGCTTGTTTATCAACTTTAATGATTTTAGGTGTTCCTGTTGAACCAGATGTTTGCATTTCAATATACGGTTTACTATCAAACCAATCTAAAAGAAAATTACCAACTGGTTTTTCAAAATCTTCACCTTCTTTAATAAAACTATAAGCAACACGGCATAAATCTTCTCTATTAAGATGAAAACCATTTAATTTAAAATGATTATGCACATTTTCGTAAGTTGGATTATTCATGGTATTTTGTATTTATATTATTTTATTGAATTATATTACCCGTTAATTTTTCTTTCCAATTGGTCCATTGGTATTTCTTACTAAAGATAAATAATAGAATTGGATAAATTACCAACACCGGAATAAAAATTTCCATTGTACCGCCCGGCATAGAAGTATCTTTAAAAATGGAATTGGTTCGTAAAGCAGTCCAATCCGAAGTTACTAATAGAGCGGTAAATAAATTATTGGCAGCATGAAAACCAAGCGACAATTCTATACCTCCATCCATTAATGTAAGTATACCTAAAAACAAACCAGTACCAATATAATAGACTAATATTAGATATCCTAACTTATCCACTTCTGGATTTAATAGGTGCATCGACCCAAAAATAAACGAGGTCATTATTAATGGAAACCATTTATTCTTAGCCAAATTTGCAAATCCTTGCATTAAATAGCCTCTAAATACATATTCTTCGGTACTCGTTTGAATAGGAATTAAAAGGGTTGCGATTACAAATAAAATAGCGAAAGGAATAGGCTTAAAATTCCAAACTAACTCACCTGGATTAGCATAATAAGTTGTCAAGGTTGTAACAATGGTAAACAAAGCCCATAAGCTGAAAGAAAAAAATACCCTGCTCCAATCTACTTTTTTTCGAGAAGTAGTTACTTCTAGTAAAGTTTGTTTATGAAAATATTTCACTACCAATACAAGTCCAATAAACCCAAAAACAAAAGACAACATTATTAAAAATAAAGACAGATTAGAATCTAATAAATTAATAGCATCGATAGTATCTGTTGGGATTTTATCCGACTTAAAAGACTTAAAAGCAACTGCAATTACCAAAGGAATCTGACCTAAAGTAGAAGCCCCAATAATTAGGATGGAGCCAAAAATATATTTCCAAAACTCATTGCTTTTTTTTATTTCTTGTTCAATAAACATATTTAAATTTTAAATTAGATAACACAACAAATACTATATTTGACTCGACTAAAATACTATAAAAAATATTGATACACTTACATTATTTAAAAAATGATAACAATATACCATAATCCTCGTTGCAGAAAATCTAGAGAATGTTTGGCGTTCTTGGAAACCTTTAACCAAACATTTGAAATTGTAAAATATCTCGAAGACCCTTTAAATTTTATGGAATTAAGCGAAATAATTAGAAAATTAAAAATAACTCCAATAGAACTAATTAGAACAAAAGAATCTATTTGGGTAGAAAATTACAAAGACAAGAAATTATCTGACAAAGAAATTATCCAATCTATGATTAACCATCCTATATTAATGGAACGTCCCATTGCAGTATATGGCGAAAAAGCAGTAATAGCAAGACCTTTAGAAAAAATAAAAAAGATTCTATAATTTTTTTTAGACACTTTTAACAAACCTTTATGATTGGTTACTTAAACGAATGTTTAATTTCGCACTCCTATACGCATGAAGAAAAATCAACACCCAATCATGAAAAAAATTAAATTTTATTTAACATTAATTTTATTATTAGCCACTTTAATAAATTATTCTCAAAAAAGACCAGAAGGAATTAAAATCAAAATTGCTGGAAAAGTAACTGAAAAAGGAACCACACTTCCTCTTGAATACAGTACTATTTCATTAGTTAATACTGTAACTAACAAAGTTACTGCTGGTGGAATTACTAATGCAACTGGCGATTTTAATTTTGATGCTACTCCAGGAGTATATAATATAAAGGTAGAATTTATATCTTTTAAATCTATAGAAATTAAAGCGAAATCCTTAACCTCTGATACCAATTTAGGAACTATTTCACTACAACCCGATGCCACACAGCTTAAGGACGTCGTAATCACTAAAGAAAAATCTACAGTAGAAATAAAACTAGATAAAAAAATTTATAATGTAGGGCAAGACATGACCGTTAAAGGAGGTACTGCCAGTGATGTTTTGGACAATGTACCATCAGTAGCTGTAGATGGAGATGGAATTGTAAGTTTGAGAGGAAATGAAAATGTTAAAATATTAATTGACGGAAAACCTTCCAATGCAATAAATATTGCAGATGCATTAAAAAGTATTTCTGCAGATGCTATTGATAAAGTTGAAGTAATAACAAATCCATCTGCTCGCTATGATGCCGAAGGTGGAGCCGGAATAATTAATATTGTATTTAAAAAAGGAAAAAATAATGGAATTAACGGAACTATAATAGCTACTGTTGGAAACCCAAAAAACTCTAATACTTCAGGAACAATTAATTTCAGAAGTCAAAATTTTAATATATTTACTACCATAGGATATAATGACAATAAAGCCCCTGGGAAATCGCTAACAGATTCGGATTACATCAACTCCGCTGGAATTATTTACAAAACAATAAACGAAAGAATAGATCGTATTTCTGGAAGAAAAGGATATAATTACAACTTTGGAGTGGATTGGTTTTTAGATAAAAATTTAACTTGGACCAACGGATTTTCTTACCGAAAAAGTGATGGAGCTAGCCCAATTAATGATGTGATAAACAATTACGAACCAAATAACAATTTTGTTTCTAATAGATTTAACGACCAATTTACCTATACTAACGACATTGAATACACCACTAATTTTACAAAAAAATTCCAAAGAGAAGGTCATAAACTTACCTTTGACGGATCGGTTTCTAGAAATTTAGACAATGATTTTTCTACAATTACCAATTCGTATGTTGGCGCTATAAGTAATATATTTATTGAGGCTTCCAAATACTACCAAACACAAAACAGAACATTATTACAAACGGATTATGTTTTACCATTTAAAAATAGCCAATTTGAAGCCGGCTACAAAGGAAATTTTACTGAAATGAATAACGATTTTAGAGTTGGTAGTTTAGATGCTGTAGGAACCTATACTCCCTATTCTAACTTTACTAATATATTTAATTACAAAGAAAGAATTAACTCATTATACACTCAATTTGGTTCCAAGATAGGCAAAGGCAAATTTTCTTATTTATTAGGAATGCGCTTCGAGAACTCCTCAATAGAAAGTAGGTTGTTATTAACTGATTTTTACAAAAATAAAAAATATAGCAACTTCTTTCCAAGTACTTTTTTAACCTATCAAATTACAGAACAAAGTACTATTTCTATTAACTATAGTAAACGTATAGAACGACCTAGAAATAGATTTATTATTCCGTTTCCAAATAACTACACAAGTAACATCAATCTATTTTTAGGAAATCCAGATTTAAACCCATCCTTTACCGATGCTTTAGATTTTGGTTATATGAATAAATTTAATAAAGTAACCGTAACTACTTCGGTTTATTACAATAAAACTAAAAACCCCTTTCAGTTTGTAAAAAGACCTACCGGTGATATCGTTAGTACTATTGTAAATGGGCTTCCAGTAGATACTCCGGTTTATGTTTCTACTTCTATTAATTTAGATAAGGATACCCGTTACGGTTTTGAATTTAATATAAATTACACTCCATTTAAATGGTGGAAATTAAACGGAAATTTCAACTTTTTCAGAAGCACTATAGTTGGAAATTATCAATATACTTTAAATAGCTCTACAGATTTAATAAGTCAAGACGTGAATAAAGCATCAACTAGTTGGTTTACTAGAGTTTCTTCTAAAGTTACTTTACCCTACAAAATTGATTGGCAAACCAATGTTACTTATAATGCCCCACAAAATACATTTCAAGGAAAAAGTCTTGGAGTTCTTGCTGCTAATTTAGCTCTAAGTAAAGATGTTATGAAAGACAAAGCAACAATATCCTTAAATGTAAATGACGTTTTTAATTCTAGAAAAAGAATTATGCAAACCAATTTACCTACTTTAAGTTCGTATAGCGAAATGCAATACAGACAAAGACAAATTAATTTATCCTTCACCTATCGATTTAATAAACAAAAAAGCGACAGAGAGAAACAACCTAAAAGAGATGGAGAAGGCGAAAATGGTGACTTTGGAGGATAAAAAAACATCCCTATTAAATAGAAAAAGCCCCTATAGGGGCTTTTTCTATTTAAATTCAAACTTAAAATTAAGCCTGTTCTAATTCTCTTTTTTCTTTTCTCTCTCTTAACAACTCTCTAGTTGCTCCAAATATCCAATAGAATACGAAGTTAACCAAAAACATCATTAACCAAAAACCAATAGTTAAAATGGTTAAGAACAATAAGAAACCTAAGTATTGAGCGAATGTAAACATATCTTTTAGTATTTTTCTTAATAAATATAGGTCAAAGATAATTCATATATTTTATTCTACAAATAAATTACAGCAAAATATCTACAGGTTTTTAAACAATTAAAACCACTTCTTCCTTTTAAAATAATAGACCATCCCAAGTAGTAATAAAAACATAAGTCCTAGTATAACAAAATACCCATACTCCCACTCTAGTTCAGGCATGTATTTAAAATTCATTCCGTAAACTCCTACAATAAAAGTTAAAGGCATAAAAAATACCGAAACTACTGTAAGCGTTTTCATTACTTCATTCATCTTATGACTTTGAGTTGAGAAAAAGAAATTAGAAGCACTATCTAAGGTAGTCAAATCGTATTCAATTTGTTCTAAAAGTTCCAAACATTTTTGGTGTAATCGTTCAAAAAAAGTAAAGTTATTAGCATCAATAGCATCAAAAACATTGTCATCTTTGATACTTTTTATAGAATATAAAGAATCCCGTAACGGAATTATAGAACGCTTTAAAAAATTATAATTATCACGGTGTTTTTCTATTTGTTCCAAAATAGAAAGATCGGTACTTCGTTTGGATAAATTTATCAATTCTTCTACTTTATCTTCTTCATTTTCAATGGTAATATAGAAATTTTCCATTATAGCATCCAATAATAAAAATAACAAATAATCGGCCTGTTTGGTTCTAACTATCCCGGAATGGGTGCGGATGCGTTCCCGAATATGCGTAAAAAAATCACTTCTCTTTTCTTGAAATGAAACTAAAATTCCATTCTTCAATAAAAAACTAATCTGCTCTACCATAATATTATTTGAATCGGCATCGGGTAACAACGATTTTATATTGAAAAACAAAGTATCGTGGTATTCATCCAGTTTGGTTCGCTTAGTAGTATTTAAAATATCCGAAAGCATAAAATTATCTACGCAAAGATATTCCCCAATTTTAACAATAAAATCTGGATCGTTCAAACCATGTACATTCAGCCAATTAACCTTAGTATAATTAACATGTTTCTCAATTTCATTAACTTCAAATTCATTAAACTCTGCCAAATTCAAATTATCATAAACAAACAACTGAATTTCAGTATGGGTATATTTATGAACCCCTGTATATTCTAAAAGTGCTGGCTGCACTTTTTTCCCTTTTTTATATTTTATTTTTCGCACCTACTATAATTTTGTCTAAATTTATAAATAATTATTTTTTTAAAAGTAATTTTACACAAAATCATTTGATGAAAACATTAATCTCCAACATTCAAGAACTACTGCAAATTAGAGATGCTTCTATAAAAAAGGTTTCTGGAACAGAAATGGCTGTATTGCCTTCTATAAAAAATGCTTATTTAATTTTAGAAGACGATTGTATTGCCGATTTTGGTTCAATGGAAAATTGTCCAAACATTATAGCAGATGTCACTATAGATGCAACAGGCAAAGTAGTCCTTCCTACTTGGTGTGATAGCCATACCCATATAGTATATGCTGGCAATAGGGTATTGGAATTTGTAGATAGAATCAACGGATTGAGTTATGAAGAAATTGCCAATCGCGGTGGCGGAATACTAAATTCATCTAAAAAACTAAACGAAACTAACGAGGAAGAACTTTATCAACAATCAAAAGTACGCTTAGAAGAAGTCATGCAACAAGGAACCGGCGCTGTCGAAATAAAATCAGGTTACGGATTAACGGTAGATGGAGAACTAAAAATGCTTCGGGTGATTAAAAGACTGTCGCAAAACTATCCTATTAAAATCAAAGCAACCTTTCTTGGAGCACATGCTTTTCCTGCTAAATATAAAGACAACCATTCGGGTTACATCGATTCAATCATAAACGAAATGTTGCCAAAAATTGCTAGCGAAAATTTAGCAGATTATATTGATGTTTTTTGTGAAACAGAATATTTTTCGGTAGAAGAAACTGAACGTATTATGGAAGCCGGAAAAAAACACGGCTTGATTGCCAAAATCCATGTAAATCAATTTAATGCCATTAACGGAATTGCGGCTTGCGTAAAACACAATGCGCTATCGGTAGATCATCTAGAAGTAGTAACAGATGAAGATATAGCTGTGTTGAAAAATTCCGATACTATGCCAGTGGCTTTGCCTTCTTGCTCCTATTTTATAAGTATTCCATACACACCAGCCAGAAAAATGCTGGATGCTGGATTGCCTTTGGCCTTGGCAACCGATTTTAACCCTGGTACAACTCCTTCTGGAAATATGAATTTTGTAGTAGCAACTGCTTGCATCAAATTGAAAATGACTCCCGAAGAAGCCATAAATGCAGCAACCATAAACGGTGCTTATGCAATGGGGATTACAGATACCCACGGAAGTATTACGATAGGTAAAAAAGCTAATGTCATTATCAGCAAAACCCTTACCTCTTTTTACCAATTACCTTATGCCTTTGGCACAAACTTAATTGATGAAGTAATTATAGAAGGAAAAAGAATTTAATTTTTTCCACAGATTCACAAATTTTAAATTAAAAATATCTGTGAATCTGTGGCAAAAAAACATTAAAAAACCGAAAATTAATTACAAAGTAAATTCCTTATCTCAAAGTGAAACTAGATTTAGAAACCAATTCACTTTTATCAAATACATTCACAAAATAAGTACCACTTGCAAAATCTTTACCTGGTAAATCTTGCGAAACACTAACCGTTTTATTTTCATATTTTACTGCAGTAGTAAAACTATAAGTTAACGATTTTTCGCCAAAATTTGTAGTTATTTTATCCCCTAGAACATTGTTTTTACTATCTATAACTTGAACATAATAAGTCTTATCCCCCGATTTAGCAATGCTGTTTTCGGCAATAGTAAAACTAATTTTAAGCATATCAACTCTACTTGCTTTATCTGTTTCAATCTGTTTACCTGAACCTCTTAATTTATAAGTAGCTGTTTTCAAATTCAATAAAGAAAGTTTAGACCCTTTTTCAACTGTTTTAGAAAGCTCCTCATTTTGACCAACCAAAACTTGATTGTAATTTTTAGAATCTGACAAAACAACCTTCGTACTATCTAAATTAGTTGTCAATACTTGGTTCTCTTTTTTCAAAACTTCAACTTGCTGCATTAAAGAATTCATTTTAGTTTGAAGTGCTAAAAATTGTTGTTTGTATTTAGCCATTGAAGTTACATCTCCCTTTGACTTTTCAAGCTGCGCCATTAAGCCAACTACTTTTTCTCTTTCGGCAATTAACTCGTCAGACATTATAGTCTTTGCAGCAATAGCAGTATCATAAGTATCCTTAAGATCTTGCAAATCTTTCATTACATTTTCTTTTTCCGTTTTAACAGAACTAACTTTCGTAGTTAAAGTTGTAGCCTCACTTTTCAATTGAAAAATATAAAAAATACTACCTAATAAAAGTAGCAACAATACTAAAACCATTATTTTTAACGAAGAATTACTTTTTTGAGTTTCCATTTTATAGATATTAAGTTTAGCAAATTTAATAATATTTAATTGTATAACGTAAGTTTGTACAATTAAATATTATTTTTGAGCGCAAAGATTTAAACTATGGAAAAACTTATTCGTTTTACTTCTTCCGATTTATCCAAAATTACAAACCACCGAAGTGGCGAAGTAAAATTTGGTGAAAAAATGATTACAATACCTAAAGAGCAAGATATTGCTACTTTTCTTCAAGCATCCGAATCGCAATTTGTACTATTCGGAATCCCAGAAGACATTGGCATCCGAGCCAATTATGGTCGCCCAGGAGCCAATTCGGCGTGGGAAAGTGCCATAAAGAGTATTGCAAACATACAGCATAATCGTTTTTGCAAAGGATCCCAAATTATTATTTTAGGAGCCTTAGACACTTCCGTTGAAATGAAAGCCATTGAAAATCTAGATTTCAATATAACGGAAGACCGCAAAAAAATGTGCAAATTGGTAACTATTATAGACAAAGAAGTTTCTCATATCATTGCCACTATTGTAAAAGTTGGTAAAACACCAATTGTTATTGGTGGAGGTCACAACAATGCTTATGGCAATATAAAAGGAACCGCTCTTGGCAAAGGAAAACCTGTTAATGCCATCAACTTTGATGCCCATTCCGATTTTCGAATTCTTGAAGGACGCCACAGTGGCAACGGATTTTCCTATGCTTTCGAAGAAGGCTTCCTAAAAAAATACTTCATCTTTGGCCTTCACCACAGTTATACATCCAAAAGTGTTTTAGATAAACTCAAAACCCTAAAAGAACGAGTTTTATACAACACTTATGACAGTATGAAAATCAAAAATACCAAAGACTTTGAAATAGAAATGCAATTGGCATTAGATTTCATTAAAAACGATTACTACGGAGTAGAGATAGACCTAGACTCAATACCAAATATACCTTGTAGCGCAATGACTCTAAGCGGATTTTCAGTAGAAGAACTCCGCCAATTCATCTACTATTTTGGCAAGCATTCCAACGCAGCCTACCTTCATATTTGCGAAGGCGCTCCAAGTTTAGACCACGACAAAAACAACCACCTTGTAGGCAAATTAATTGGTTACCTAGTAACCGATTTCATCAAAGCCAAAACCGAAACCACTATTGCTGAATTTTAGGAGCGAAACAGTAAGCATTTTAGTAAATGTCATTCCTGCCATACGTTGCAATCTTTCCAACTCCAACAGAGTTAAAAACTCTGTTGGAGTTGGAAAGGATTTCCACTTCTGTCAGGGCTAAACAGGTCATTACTTTTGTGAAAATATTTTTTCAGAAGAAAAATGCTTAAATAAATATAACCTATCTTTGCAACTACTTGAAACAGTTCAAGACGAATATAATTATGACATTCAACGATTTAAACTTATTAAAAAACATACAGCAAGCTTTATCAGAAGAAGGCTATACTACTCCAACACCTATTCAGCAACAAGCAATTCCAATTATTTTGGAAGGAACCGATTTAGTAGGCTGCGCCCAAACTGGTACCGGAAAAACTGCTGCTTTTGCTATTCCTATTATCAATTATTTACACCGCTTAGTAGGTTCTTCTGCCAAGAAAAAACACATTAGAACATTAGTAGTTACACCCACTCGCGAATTGGCAATACAAATAGACGAAAGTTTTAATACCTATGGAAAGTATACCAACATTAGGTCTATGGTGATTTTTGGGGGAGTTAGCCAAGTACCTCAAGTAGACCAGTTAAAAAAAGGAATTGACATCCTTATCGCTACTCCAGGAAGACTTCTTGACCTTCACAAACAAGGATTTATCGATTTAGACCACCTACATTTTCTAGTACTCGATGAGGCCGATCAAATGCTAGACATGGGTTTTATTAACGATGTAAAAAAAATTGTAAAACTCACGCCAGACAATCGTCAAACTTTATTATTCTCAGCCACAATGCCAATGGCAATTCGGGAACTTGCCGATACTTTTTTAACCAAACCAAGATACGTTTCGGTTACTCCGGTATCTTCCACTGCTGAAACAGTGAATCAAAAAGTTTATTTTGTAGGAAAAGAAGACAAACGAAAACTATTGTACCACATCATCCGTAACGATAAAATTAATAATGTGTTAGTTTTTTCAAGAACCAAACATGGAGCCGACAATGTGGTTAAAGCTTTAAAAAAGAACAATGTTACTGCCGAAGCTATTCATGGCGATAAATCCCAAAATGCAAGACAACGGGTACTAGAAGCCTTTAAAAATAAAGAAATCTCAGTACTTGTAGCTACCGACATTGCAGCACGAGGAATTGACATTGAAAGTTTACCATTTGTAATTAATTTTGACATTCCTAATATATCCGAAACTTATGTACACCGAATAGGTAGAACTGGCCGTGCTGGAAACAGCGGATTGGCAATTTCATTCTGTGCAAAAGATGAACTACCCTATTGGAAAGACATACAAAAACTTATTAAAATTGACGTAAAAGTTGAAAAAGACCATCCCTATCCCTATTCGGATGCACCTGAAAATCCAGATGCCAAACCCGATTTAAGAAATAAGAAAAAAGAGGCAACTACTAATTCTAGAAAATCAGAAGGATCTAAACAAAACAAAAAACGTTGGTACTAATCAATACTATTTCAAATTAATTTAAGAATATCAGTTATAAATTATTTAATATTTAATTAATTATACAATTAAAGTTAAAAAACTTGCTACACGGCAAGTTTTTTTTTGTATTAATATCAAAATCAACTTCTTAAAAATATTATTCATATTAAGTCTAAATAAACTTTGTAAATTAAAAATGACTATTTATATTTGCATCACTATTTTAATTCAATCTAAATAAATGTTTAAATATTTTTACTTTTCGACCCTAGTCCTTAGTATAAGTGCGCAAAGTTTAGCACAAGAAATCAAAAACAAAGACAATCTTTATGCTGTAAATGATACTGTGAAAAATAAAAAAAGAAAAATACTTAATGAAGTTATCATTCTAACAAAGCAAAAAAATGAAATCGCCGTTAACCGTTCAGGAATTAAACCAATGGATTTACCACAAAGTATTCAAGTAATTGGAAGTACTATAATGGAGCAACAACAATCTATTCGACTAAGCGATGTGATAAAAAATGCTAACGGAGTTTATGTTGGGTCTGCACGTGGTGCCGCACAAGAATCGTTTTGGTCAAGAGGTTATGACATGACTGCAAATAATATGTTCAAAAATGGTTTCCGATTTAGTAGTGGATCCATTCCAGAAGTTGCTTCTTTAGAAAAAGTGGAAATATTAAAAGGTAGTTCGGCACTATTATATGGTAATGTTGCACCTGGCGGAATATTGAATATGGTTACAAAAACCCCTTCTTTCAAGAAAGGTTTCGAAATAAGTATGCAAGCTGGTAGTTATAATTTTTATAAACCTTCTTTAGATTTTTACGGCCCTTTGAGTCGGAGTTTTGCTTATCGTTTTATAGTAACTTACGAAAATTCGGAGAGTTTTAGAGATGTTGTAAAAAAAGAACGTTATTATGTGAATCCGTCCTTTCTATTTAAGGTAAATAATAAAACCGAAATTATTGTTCAAGGAGATTATCTTAATGATGATTGGACTCCCGATTTTGGTACAGGTTCTATAGGCAGAGACATTGTTGATATTCCTAGAAACACTTATTTGGGTGCAAAATGGTCTCATGGAAATACCAAACAAGCAACCGTTTCGGCATTAGTAAATTATCAATTAAATGCCAAATGGAAATTGAACCTTAATTCTTCATATCAAAATTACAATAGAACTTCTGAAGGAACCGAACGTGTTTTGCCAGCAACAAATGGAGATTGGGATCGTCCTTTAGGAAAAAATAAAGCGGTAGAAGAAATTTTTAGTCAACAATTAAGTCTTCAAGGAAATGTAACTACAGGTGAAATTAAACACCAATTATTTACTGGAATAGATGTTGAAAATTCGTTTGCAGATGCTTACACTTTTGTCTTTAATCCTGCTAATTATGATTCAATAAACATTTATAATTTAGATTTATACCCACAAGGAACTACAATTCCGCAAGCTACAAATACCAAAATTGTAAAAACAGCAACCAATAGATATGGTTTCTATGCGCAAGATTTAATTTCGTTGACCAATAAATTCAAAGTTTTGGCAGGAATACGTTATTCTGTACAAGAAACGAAACCTATTACTTATAATATAGTAGCTACTAGTATTGTGGATGAAACGATTAGAAACGATCGTGCTTTTTCTCCAAAAGTTGGTTTAATTTACCAACCCATAAAAAGCATCTCTTTATTTACAAGTTATTCCAATTCCTTTACTCCAAATACAGGAATAACTATTTTAAATGAAGCGATAAAACCATCCATTATCGACCAATATGAAGTTGGTGTAAAAAAAGAGTTTTGGAATGGAAATTTATGTACTAATGTAACTGTTTATCAAATAATTAATAGTAACTTAGCTCAGACGGCTGAATTTAATGCAAATGGTACAATCAATACAGATACCAATGTAAAATCATTGAGTGGAGAAACTACAAGCAAGGGTTTTGAAGTTGACATTATAATAAAAACAACAGAATCTTTGAATATTATTGCTGGATACAGCTACAACAACATGAGATTTACAAAAACCTCTGGTTTAAACGGTAGTTTTATTGAAGGTGACCGAGTTGCAAGAACTCCAGCAAATACAGCTAACTTAAGTTTCTTTTATACTTTACAATCCGGCGTTTTAAAAGGTTTTTCAGTTGGAGCAATTGGAAATTACATCGGAACTAGAGTTGCTGGCTGGAACAATCAATACGATAATACAAAACCTGGGGGAATTTGGGAAAGAGAAATTCCATTGAAAGGTTACACCACTATTGATTTTTCTTTAGGATATAACTGGAAAAAGTTTTCATTGTTGTGTAAATTGTCTAATATTATTAACGAATTGAATTACACGGTTCATGAAAATTACAGTGTCAATCCTATAGCGCCAAGACAAGTAATAACCTCACTAAAATATAAATTTTAAAACCATGATTTCACCATTAAAAGCAAGAAACCTTCACAGAGATTTGGGTTATTTTTACATCGGATTAATTATTTCGTTCGCAATTTCGGGAATTTTGATGAACCACCGCGATAGTTTTCATGCCGATAAATACACCACCGAAACCAGATTAATTGTAGCCAAAGTCCCTCAAGAAAGCGAAGTTACCGATGCGTATGCCGAAGAATTAGGAAAAAAACTAGGTGTTGACGATAAATTCCGTCGCCAAAAATTAGACGATGGAAAACTTAGAATATCCTTTGAAAAGAATGATATTGAAATTGATTTACAAACAGGAAAAGGAGAAATAACTACTTTTATTAAAACACCAATCATCAGTTCGATGATGAAGTTGCATAAAAACACTTCCAACTGATGGATTTATTACGGAGATATTTTTGGATTATCCATCATAACTATTGCCTTAACCGGAGTTTTCATGATTCCTGCAGGAAAATTCACTTTCCAAAAGCGAGGCTGGAAATTGGCTTTGGCTGGAATAATTATTCCGTTGTTGGTTTTGTTGTTTGTGTAAAAAGTGCATTTTACAATTTGTAGAATATCTTTTATTTTTTTGAGAAGTATTGCAAAGTAGCGGATATACTAGTTAACTGTTATGTTGTCCAAAAACTAGAAATCTGAAAAATAAAACACAAATTGTTACCAAATTGGTAAATATTTTATATTTTTGTAATAAAAAGATTTGAGAATAGTTGCGAAAAAAATATTGAGAGATTTTTGGGAAAAACACGAAGATTGTGAACAACAATTAAAATCATGGTTTCGTGAAGCACAAAAAGCCGAATGGAAAAATCCTAATGAAATTAAAACAGAATATCCAAGCGCAAGTATTTTGAATGTTAACCGAGTAATTTTTAACATAAAAGGAAATAATTACAGATTGATAGTAAAAATAAGTTACGAATATCAAATGGTTTGGATTCGATTTATTGGAACGCACACAGAATATGATAAAATCAACGCAAACACAATTTAGATCATGAACATAAATCTTATAAAAACAGAAACCGATTATAATCAAGCGTTGGAGAGACTTGATATAATATTTGACGCAAAAAGAGGAACGGAACAAGGCGACGAATTGGAACTTTTGGGAATGTTAATTGACCAATATGAAAACGAACATTTTCCGATTGCTTTGCCTGATCCAATTGAAGCAATAAAATTCAGAATGGAGCAAATGGGCTTCAATCAAAATGATTTAGCAAGAATTGTTGGATTTAAAAGTCGAGCAAGTGAAATTTTGAACCGAAAAAGGAAACTATCATTAGAAATGATTAGACAATTACATAACGAACTAAATATTCCAACCGACGTTCTGATACAAACATATTAGTAAAAATAAACACAAAAGTTAATATGCGTTTGTAAACATTGGGGTTTTAGACTTAATTTAAAGATGGTTTCGTATCAGAAAAGCATAGTCTTTAATCGAAATATTCGGCTTCCTTAATCCCCAAACCTCATAAAGTAGCAAAACATTAAAACCAATCTCAAAAGTTGTTTATGGCTAATCGCCTTTTTGAAAGTATAAAGCAAAAAAATCCCGCTGAAGAGCGGGATTTCATTTGTAATAAATTCTCTATATTCTTAATTCTTAACCGGAATATTCTCTAAAATTTCCAATACAAATTTCCAGAATTTTTGAGAAGAAGAAATACTTGCTCTTTCGTCTGGACTATGTGCACCGTGAATGGTTGGTCCGAATGAAATCATGTCCATATCTGGGTAATTAGTTCCTAGAATTCCGCATTCTAATCCTGCATGACAAGCAGCAACGTTTGGTTTGGTTCCGTTTTGTTTTTCGTAAATAGTAACCAAAAGGTCTAATATTTCGGAGTTAACATTTGGAGTCCATCCAGGGTAACTTCCTGCTAAAGTCACTTCGCAACCAAACAATTCGTATGCCGAACGCAAAGCATTTGCTAAATCAAATTTAGAACTTTCTACAGACGAACGCGTTAAATTTTGAATCGTGATTTCGCCCTCTTTTACAATTACACGAGCAATATTATTAGAAGTTTCTACCAAATCTTTAATGTCGGCAGTCATTCTGTATACGCCATTGTGAGCAGCATAAATTCCGCGAAGTAAACCTTCTTGAACTCCTAAATCCATTACTTTACTAGGCAAATCGCTTTTTACAATTTCAACAGTTAAGTTAGGTTCCATAGTTTTAAATTCGGCTTTAATGTCACTAATCATTTCTTGCATATCAAATACAAAAGCCTCGTCATACATAGCTGCTACAATAACTTTGGCATTGCTTTCGCGAGGAATTGCATTACGCAAACTTCCCCCTAAAATTTCTGCAATTTGAAGACCAAAATTTTCGAAACCGTCAAACAATAAACGGTTCATAATTTTGTTGGCGTTACCCAATCCTTTGTGGATATCCATTCCGGAGTGACCGCCATTCAAACCTTTTACAGTGATGGTATATCCAACAGAACCTTCAGGAGTTTCTTCTTCTTTGTAACTTCTGTTGGCAGTTACATCAATTCCTCCTGCGCAACCAATACCTATTTCATCGTCTTCTTCGGTATCCATATTCAAAAGAATTTCTCCTTTCAAGATGCCACCTTTTAAATTTAAAGCACCGGTCATTCCAGTTTCTTCATCAATGGTAAAAAGCGCATCGATAGCCGGATGTTTAATTTCTTTAGATTCTAAAATTGCCATCATCATCGCTACTCCAAGTCCGTTATCGGCTCCAAGAGTGGTTCCGCGCGCACGAACCCAGTCACCATCTACATACATGTCAATTCCTTGGGTATCAAAATCGAAATTGGTATCGTTATTTTTCTGACAAACCATATCCAAATGTCCTTGAAGCACAATTGGCTTGCGATTTTCCATTCCTGGAGTTGCTGGTTTTCTTATAATCACGTTACGGATTTCGTCTTCAAAGGTCTCTAATCCTAGACTATTCCCGAATTTTTTCATAAACTCAATTACTCGATCTTCTTTTTTGGAAGGACGAGGCACCGCGTTTAAATCGGCAAATTTGTTCCAAAGTGCTTTGGGTTCTAGGTTTCTAATTTCTTGGCTCATTGTATTTTTAGTTTGTTATTGAAACACGAATTTTTACGAAATAATTTCATCCGTGATATTGTTTTTTTAGTTGTAGTAAATTTATAAGATTATTATTTATTTGATGTAGAGAATCCTGATTCAATTCTCCTAATTTTCCAAGAATTAAATCTTTATCTAAAGTTGTGATTTTTGATAAACGCAATAAGGAAGTTTTCTTTAAACCATTTAAATTATCCGATTCCAGTTTCATATCAAATTGGCTTTGCCATTTTAATTGTGTTGTAATGAAAGCGACAATGACATCTAATTCGGAAACAACTATAATTAAATCGGGTCTAACTTTTTTGCCTTTCAAGTCGGTAAATGGAAAAGAAAGAAGTACGATATCTCCTTTTTTCATTGGTATTTTTCTTTAACATCGCTTACTTGATAGATTTCTTCCTCGTAATGAAGAAACTCATACGCCTTTGAATTAGAAACTAATGATTTTATTCCTTCAGATATTATTTTGTCGTCAATTTTGGCAGTTAAAAAACTAACATAATCAGAAACCTCCTGAAGTCGATTATCAGAAAGTTGATTTAGTTTTTTAATCGTATTTTTAATGAGTTCCTCTCTTGACATTTAATTTTTTAAATTAATTTCATCACAAATTTACAAAAAAAGAATTAGGAGTTCTTTATTTATAAGTATTTTTATGGCAAATTTAATAGTTTGAAACG
>CANGCT010000012.1 GCA_947452415.1 Flavobacteriaceae bacterium | reverse complement strand
TTTTTAAGAAAATCTCTTTCTTCTTCTGCAGAAAAAATACAAGATTCCCAACGTTGTTTAGCCATTGGTTCATTTTGGATGGTCAATCCCCAAACAGGGATTCCTTCTTTTTGCAACGCATTAATGTATTTTACATAGTAATTCGCCCATGGTTGATGGTATTCGGGAAGAAGTTTTCCACCTTGAAGCTTACTATTATTATCTTTCATAAAAGCGGGTGGTGACCATGGACTAATATATAAATTCGCGTTTTTTCCAATAGTTTCCATTGCTTTTTTAATTAATGGAATTTTGAATTTTTTGTCGTGCTCAATATTGAAAGAGTTCAAACTTTTATCTCCTTCAGTAACATAGTCATACATATCCGAACTAAAATCACAACTTGACATATTGGTTCTTATTAAAGTGTATCCAATTCCTTTATCTTTGCTGTAATACGCATTAATAAATTCGGTTTGTTTTTCAAGAGATAATTTTGCAAACACTTCTGCGCTTGCATCCGTAATTGCGCCACCTATCCCTAGGAAGGTTTGAAATTTCTTATCGGGATTTACAAAAATGCAAACTTGAGTTTCTAATGGTTGTTTCATTTCTACAAACTTCAAATCGGAATTTGTTTTGGATAAACGAAACGAAGTACTATCTGCAGAAGTATAAACTTCAACAGTTTTGTTTTTAGAAGAATAATTTATTGTTATTGATTTGTTTTTCATTTGTGAAAAAGCAGTTAACGAAAGTAACAATAAAGAAAAAAGGACAAATTTATTCATTTTATTTTTATATAATTTTACCAAATATAGGTACCCACAGTTCCTGCATCAATTGAAGTAGTAACCCATTGACCATTAATTTTTATATTAAACGTTTCAGTGGTATTTCCATCATTTTCTACTATAAGAACTTTTTTACCTAAAGGTGTTTTAAAAGCTACATTACTTAAATTGCCAATTAAGTTGGAAGCAATTCTAATAGATCCTGTTGGAACAAATTTAGATGCATGAGCTATGTTATAATATGCTACATTTCTAGTATAGCTTGAACTGTTATTAATAGTAATTGCTCCTTTACATTGAGTACATCCACCCGAAGTGTGAGGACCAAAAGAAGAATCATTTGCTAAATTCCATTCTAAAGCGTTTACACTCCAATTACGCATAGAACCTATTACTACATTTTTTACATGCCATTTTAAATCTCCCGCAAAGTCTCCAGTAGAAGAAGTCCATTGTTCTGTAAAAAAAACTTTTTTATTAGGAAATGCATTATGAACAGTTGAAAGAGCACTTATGTCTCCACCATATAAATGAAACGCAGATCCATATACATAAGGATAAGCAACAGCGTCATTTAATATATTAATTGGATAACTAGGTGTATCACAATTATGATCATATGTCACAATTTTTGTATTTAAGTTTGCGGTTTGAAATGCTAATCCTAATTTTTTTACAAAACTAGTTTCTTGAATAGCAGACATTGTCATACTTGGATTATTATAAGGATTTAATGGTTCATTTTGAGGGCAAATGGCATCAATTGTAATTCCCTCTGCTTGCATTCCTTGTATATATTTCACAAAGTAGGTTGCATAAGAATTGTAATAAGCAGTAAACAAACTACTTCCAATAGAAGTATAACTTTCTTTCATCCATTTTGGTGCAGACCATGGAACAGCAATAATTTTTATGTTTGGATTAATTAACAATATCTCTTTGAGCATGAGTATTAAAGCGGCATCAGGTGCTAAGCTAAAATTTACTTGACCAGTATCTGCTTGTCCTTGAGGCAAATCATTATAAGAAAAAACAGAGGAGTTTAAATCGGAAGAACCAATGCTAATTCTTAAATAACTAATTGAAATTGAATTTGTTGAATTACCAAAAAGTTCTTGTAATAATTCTTGTTTTTTTGTTGGATTAAGCGAGTTAATCACATCTACACTTCCTCCAGTTAAAGTATATCCAAAACCATCTATGGTTTGGAACGTTTGGCTTTCATCTACTTCAATGGTTTGAAAAGAGTTGGTGGTAGTTCCAAATAATTGAATAGTATTTTGTTTTTGAAGCAAAACAGATTGATCCCCTTTTGTCAACCAAATATCCATCTGACTTACAACAGTTCCATTGTCTAAAATTGTTCCTATTGCAATTATCGGAGTTGTATTTAAGGTATTGTTGGAAGTTACTGTTCCGGTCAAATTAAATGTTTCAGTTTGTTCTACAATAAAATCGTTAATTGTTGGAATTGCAATAGTTGCAGTAGTTTGTCCGGCAGGAATAGTTTGGATTCTATTTATTGTTGTATAATCATCTGTAGATGCTGTTCCCGCGGAAGTTGTGAAATTTATGGTTGTAACTGTCTCACTGGCATTACTTAAAGTTATTGTAAACACTACGTCATTTCCTTCAATTACAGGATTAGAAGTAATACTAACTAATGGTTTTGCATTGGCTGTATTATTAGGTGTATCATTTGGAGAACAACATTTAGAAAACATTGCACTAACTGTAATAAGTAGAAAGAATTTCATAATTTTATTTAAAATAATCATAATTTGTTTTTTAAATTTATTTCAACATAAACAGGAAGATGATCTGATGGATATTTTAAATCTTTCGAATCACTCAAAACAGCATATTTTAAAACTGCAATAGTATTATTTTTCGATGTAAATATATAATCAATTAATTTTGTAACCGCCTGATCGTGTTTAAAATCATTAAATGTACCTGAAGGGCCAAAAGGTTTTTCCTTAGAAATCTCCCTACAATCATTCATCACTTTTTTAAGTTGAATAATTCTATCGTTATCTGGTTCCGAATTAAAGTCACCCATAAAGAAAACAGGGTATTTTTTATTGTTTAGTAATTCTATTTTAGATAGTATAAGTTCTATTCCTTTGGTTCTAGCTTCTTCTCCAACATGGTCTAAGTGGGTATTGAATACCCAAAAAGTAGTTTTTGTTTTATTATCTTTAAACAAAGCATAGGTGCAAACTCTATTGCAAGCAGCATCCCATCCTTTGGAAATTTCATTAGGAGTTTCAGATAACCAAAAAGTGTTGGATTCTTTTACTTTAAATCGTTCTTTTTTAAAGAAAATATTGGAAGACTCTCCTTTTCCTTCACCTTCTCTTGCCATACCAACTTTGTCATATTGTTTAAGAAGTGTGCTAATATCAATTACTTGATTTGGCTTAGCTTCTTGAACTCCAAAGATATCTGGCTCATAAAATTGTATTTGGGAAGTAAAAAAAACTTTACGATGACTCCAATCATTAACTCCGTCTTCGGCAATATCAAGCCTAATATTGTAAGTAACTAGTTTTAGATTTTGGGTGTAAAAAAGCGAACTCTTTAAAAGAATTAATAGCAAAACTATTTTTGAAAATTTGTTCATCTTTTTTAAAAAATATCCATTAATGCTTCTACTTAAAGAAAAATAGAAGCAAAAATGGAAAACATTACTATTAAAAAAACTACTAACTCAAATTAATATCCTGGATTTTGAATCAAATTCGGATTATTGTCCAGGACTGATTGTGGAATTGGCCAAACTAAATCATTAGTTGTTAAATTACCAATGTAAGGCATAGGTGTTTCAGTTGAAATTTGTGTAGCTGGATTATACACAGGATAAGTTTGTTGAGACAATAGCTCAATTGATTTTCCTTCTCTCTTCAAATCAAACCATCTTTGACCTTCAAAAGCTAACTCTAAAAAACGTTCTTTTAGAATAATGTTTATTGCATCATTTTGAGATGTTGCTGGTGTAACATTTGCAAGATTTACTCTAGCTCTTACTTGATTAACTAAAGTCATTGCACCAGATAAATCTCCGTTATGTGCTAAAGCTTCCGCTTTAATCAATAGAATATCTGCTAAACGGAAAAGATAAAAATTTTGCGTTCCATCTGTTGCTCTCATTTTCCAAGGATTTGGAAATTGAGTATAGGTAGTCCAGTATGGGTCTGCAAAAGTAGTAGGTAATTTTTTTATAGTACTAGTTTTTCTCTTAATATCTAAAGCATTACTAAGAGAATGGGAAGGTGTGTTGAATTTTTTCCAGTTATTCCCAATAAATACTAAGGTACACCAAGAATTAACATTAGTTCCAGCACCTTCTCCGTTTACCTCCCATATTGATTCGGCATTTCCTTCATGAGCATTGTCAAATAAATAATCAAATGTTGGTAATAATGAATAACCTCCGTTAATTACCGCATCGGAATATTGAATTACTTTATCCCAATCAGGGTTTGGTTTAGAGGCATAAACTTTAGCAAGTAAAGCATTTGCAGCTCCTTTAGTTGGAATGTATTTACTTGAAGGAGAAGATGAAGATATTGGAGCTTTTGCTAATGCAACTAAGCAATCTGAAATAATTGCATCATAAACTTCTGAAATTGGTTTTCTGGTTGGGTATAAATCTGGATATAAATTATTAAAATTAGCAGCATTTATAGATGAAATGTATTTATTTACTATTGGAAAATCTCCCCAAATTTGTACACCTTGAAATCTTGTTAAAGCTCTAATTAAAGATGCTTCACCAATCATTTCATCTTTTCGCGTTTGAGTTAATGCAGGATCTGAAACATTATTAACGAAATTAATAACTTTATTACATCGTTTTTCAAAATCTACTAAATGGCCCCAATCTCTTGCAACAACATAATTAGTTGAATTTATTCGATATTCATCTATTTGAAAAAATTCTTGAACATCTGCGCCTGCATATGCAACATCTGCGCCTCCATCACCTAAATAGAAATAATCAAATTGCCAAAATTCATCACCAAAAATGGCGTGAACTGAATTCATAGCTGCTTCGGCTTCTACCGCATCCTTAATTACATTCCCAGAATCTTGAGATGGCGCAACTACATCGGTAATTGGTTCTGTATTTAATACATCTGAACATGAAATAAGCAATAAAGAAATTGCAAAAAAGGAAACTATTTTTCTTGAAATTAATTTTCTCATAATATATTTTTTTTAAAATCCTGCTTTTAAACCTAAAATAAATGTTTTCACTTGTGGGAAAGTTCCGTAATCAATACCTTGACCTGTTCCTGAATAATTTGAATTAGAACTAACTTCGGGATCAAACCCTGAATATTTTGTCCAAGTAATTAAATTTTGTCCAGTGGCGTATAATTTTAATGAACTTAAACCTTTAATTGATTTCTTGAAAGCATATCCTAGAGTTACTGCTTTTATTCTTACATAAGATCCATCTTCAATCCATCTTGTTGAGTTTGCGGTTGCAGGAATTGAAGCAAAATTATCTACTCCAGCTCTTGGAATATTAGTTATTTGTCCGGTAGTTGTCCATCGATCCAAAACTGCAGTGGATTGATTTTTTGGCCCCTGCATTCCTTCAAGTTCAATTCTAGTGGCGTTAAAAATATCATTTCCTTGACTTGAAGTAACTAATAAATCTAAGGTTAAACCTTTATAGGAAAAGGAGTTATTAAAACCAAAAGTGTATTTAGGCAACGCATTTCCAATAATTGTTCTGTCACTTGGAGTAACTACACCATCACCATTTATATCTTTATATTCTAATCTACCAGTAGTTGGATTTACTCTATCAACTACATATCCGTAGAAATTTCCTAATGGCTGTCCTATTTCGATTCTATTTACATTTTCATAACCAGAGTAATCAACTGGATTATATCCCATTTGAAGCACTTTGTTTCTTAAAAATGTAATATTAAAATTAGAATTCCAACTAAAATCTCCTTTAAGATTAACCGTGTTCAATACAAATTCTAAACCTTTGTTTTCTAATTCACCTTTATTATAAGTTAAATATGGACCATTCCCTCCAGGTTGAAAAGAACGAACTAGATCATTTGTTCGTCTTTTAAAAACATCTGTAGTAAATTTTATTCTATTATTAAAAAAACCTAAATCCAAACCAATATTAATATCGGTAGTTGTTTCCCAGGTTAAATCTGTGTTTTCATAGTTTAATGGGTTTGTAGAAGTTAATCCAACAGGCATTAATGAATACCAAGCATATTCTCCTAGTCCAGAAATATTACCGCTTTTTCCCCAACCCCCTCTTAATTTAATTTCAGATACGTTTTTTTTGTTTTTAAACACATCTTCATTTGAAATTATCCATGCTCCAGAAATTCCAGGGAAATATCCCCATTTATGACCTGGCGCTAATTGTGAAGAACCACTAGATCTAAAAACCCCATTTACAATATACTTCCCTTTGTAGTTATAAGTTGCTCTACCAAAATAGGAAACATAATTTTTTTCACGAATAATTTCATAAGAATATTGTGCATTTGGCTTCATCATTAAACTTAAATCCAATTCTCTTAAATCTGTTGGGAATCCAGTTCCTTCAATTTGATTTAAATGATAACTAGATTTTTGGACACTATTACCAACTAAAAAAGTAAAATCATGGTTTCCTGATTTTAATGAATAGTTTAAAGTATTTTCGTAATTCCAAGTATAATATGAAGTTATATGTTGTTTTCCAATACCATTTAAAGTTAAATCTGTTGTAGAATTTCTTCCTGCATTTGATCTGTAACTATCTATAAAATAATCCCAAACACTTCGAGACATATCAATATTAGAAGAAGTTTTCCAAACTAGATTTTTTAACAATGTGATATCTAGACCTAAATTAGATAAATATCGATACGTGTTGGTGTTTTCTATTCGACTTTGGAATGATACAGGGTTTTCTAATGATGCCGATGGATTTAAAGAAAACTGTCCGTTTTGAAAACCTCCTGGAGTAGAAAATGTATTGTCATATGGAGAATAATATAATCCGTTTGCTGGATTTAATACTCTTCCTTGTAATTCATCTGCATAAACTGGTAAAAAAGCAGGCGTTGTTAAAGTGCTCAATATTACTCCACCTTGATTCGCACTATTGTTATCACTAGTATTAAATAATTTAGTATGAATTAAATTTAAGTTGGCATGTGCTTTAAGCCAAGGGGTTGCATCTACATCTAAATTTAATCTTCCAGATAATCTTGAAAACATAGATGGACTAACAATTCCTTCCACATCTTGGTATCCTAAAGATGCAAAAGATTTAATTTTTTCTGTCCCACCAGAATAAGAAAAATCAACATTTTTATCGATTCCATTTCTAAAGACTAAATCTCTCCAATTGGTATTTATTCCATTATATAAAGACTGATTTGCTTGAGTAACATAGGCAGGACTTACTTCGGTCATTAATGTTTTGTACTGATCTAAATTTAAAACATTTATATTTTTTACAATTTTAGAAGAACCGTAATAAGAAGAAAAATTAAAAGTGGTTTTATTTGCTTTACCTCTTTTTGTAGTAATTATTACGACACCCGAACTTCCATTTACACCATAAATTGCAGTTGCAGTTGCGTCTTTTAATATTTGAATATCAACAATGTCTTCTGTATTAATCCCTTCAGTAGAATAAGTTTGAACCCCATCAATTACATACAATGGATTAACACCAGATTGTATAGAATTTAATCCTCTAATATTAATATTCAAACCTATACCAGGTTTTCCAGAAGGCTGAATAACATTTACTCCGGCGGCATTCCCTTGAATTGCTTGTCCAACATTATAAATTGGTCTATCATCAAAAGAGTCAGCCTTTACGGAAGAAACAGCATTAGTTAGATTTTTTTTCTTTTGAGTTCCATACCCAACATTTATTATAACATCTTCAAGTTTATTTGACTCTTCAACAAGTTCGATATTTAAAATTTGTGTTTTAGTTACCTTAACCTCTTGATTAGTATAGCCTATATTAGAAAATATTAGAACATCATTTACATTTGTTTTTATTGAATAATTTCCGTCAACATCAGAAATAATACCTTTTTTAGTAATTTTTACAATAATGTTAGTTCCAATAATTGGTTTCTTTGTTTTTGAATCAGTTATTTTTCCTTTTATTTCTATTTGTTGCGCATTTGAAAATGCGAAAACCATTATAAAAAGTAAGTATAAATATTTATTGAAAGTCATAATTAGTATGATATTATTATTAAATCTTTAGAAATCGAATATGAAATTGGTAAACAAACATTTGTGGACATTTATATTTAATTAAAAATGTTCAAAAATCGATGAACTTATTACATTTTGCTTTTCTAAAACGAATCAAAAATTAAGTAAGGAAATTTATAAAAAAAAATCCCTTACAACAATGTGCTGTAAGGGATTAATAATTTTAGCATCTTATTTTTTTACTAACTTCACAGTTTCAGACCCTGAAATTGAAGAAATTTTAGCGAAATAAATCCCGCTATTTAAAGAAGAAGCATCCAAAGTAGCTTGATTAGAATTTACTGATTTAGTTAACACAACTTTACCAAGAATATCCATTATTTGAATAGAATCAATTTGATTTTTTTCTGAAGTAAAATTCCAAACATTTGTAGTTGGATTAGGATATACTTTGAAATAAGAATTAGAGAATACTTGATTTGCTGCCATAACTGGATTAAATGTCCAAGTACCAGTACTTCTATTGAAATCAACATTATAGACACCCCATGGTATAAAGATGTCACCACCTCCACCTAAAATGCCATTCATAGATGTTCCTGTCAAGGCTAAATTATTAGAACCATTTGCAGAAGCTATGTTTCCATATTGAACAGTCCAGTCGTGATTATCTCTAATTTTCAAATGCATTTCTGGATCTGTCCAAGGAGCATTAGGAGGTGTAGGAACAAATATTGTAGCATCCCAGTTGGTTTTAGTGTAATGAATATTATCTGTAGTTTCTAAATCTAAGTCCATATTCCAACCTGAACCAGCAAAATTTCCAATCATACTCACAACAACTGGTTCAAAAACAAACTCTGCAGGACCTGTTCCAGGCATAACAAAATAAGTATTAAATGCTCCAGTAGGTACATTTATTGTTCCTGAATTAACAACAGGGCCAGTAGGGAATGCACCACCCCATTGAGCAGTTACTGGAGAAGTTTGTTGAAAGCTTGCAGTTCCACCAGGAAAAAACAAACTCTTTTTGGAGTAAGCAACTCCATTTGTTGTATTCATTTGAACATCTGAAGTTAAACCACCACCATTAATTTTAATTACCGGATTTGGATTAATCCCTGGTGTAAATAAGTAATCTTTTGTAACTGCGTTATAAGTTACATTCCAAAATCCTAATGTACCAACAATATTATTTCCGCCATTTACAACGGCAGTACCTCCAGGAAAACCAAATGGAGCTACATTCTCCCCAACAAATCCTGCAGTAGTAGCCCAAGTTCCTCCTTCGGAAAATTTCATGTTACCATCCCCAACAATTTCAAAGTTAGAAGCTGTCCAGATAGTTCCACCATCTGTAGAGCTTAATACTAATCCTCCCGGTTGGTTCCAACCTCCAGTTCCTGTTCCTGTAATGGTAACTGGACCTGCCACTTGTGCATTAACTCCATATCCTAAGACAAGAGCTAGAAATAAATAATGTAATTTTGTTTTCATAAATAATGATTTAATTTTAGTTAATATTTAATCCATTTATCTTTAGGGTAATAAATGAACATTTTGCATTTACAATATTAACTTTTGTTTAGCGAAATCGTTGTAAATTTTATACACTTGCATTACGTTTTTTTGTATTACAACTACGTGTTTTGTACTTTTATTTTTGTAAATGTTTAGTTTAAAGCCTATTAATTTTAAAATAAAACAATAATTCACTAATAATTGTTACATTTGTTAAATATTTAAAATAGAGAGTAATTAGTAATATCCATGAACATTTTATAATTATGTATAAAAAGGTATTTTTAATTTGGTTGTTTTGTATCTCAATTGGATTAAGTCAAACTAAACTAATAAACGACATAAAATCGTATAAATATGAAACTCCTAAAATTGTTCATTACAACAGAAATGATTTTAGAGCAGATCCTCAGTTTTGGACCATGTGTGAAAATAACGATGGAACTTTAATTTTCGGAAATAATGATGGTGCATTGGTTTATGATGGGGAACATTGGAAAAAAGTATTTTTACCAAATAACTCCTCAATAAGAAGTATAGTTAAAACCAAAGAAGGGAAAATATTTGCAGGAGGCTACAATGAATTTGGTACATTGCAAAAGGATAAATTTGGAACTTATTTTTATAAATCTTTAGTAAGTTATTTTCACTTAGAAAATAAAAATTTTGAGAACCTTTGGCAAGTACACCAACTTAATAATCTAATTATTTTTCGTTCTTTTTCGGAACTTATTATTATTAATAAGGATATAGTTACTGAATTACCCGCTAATAATTCGTTTCTCTATTCTGCACAAGTAAATGAAGATTATTTTGTACAAGATTCTGGATTTGGAATCTATAAGTTCAATCCGAAATCAATGAATTTAGAACTTTTGTTTCAAAATCAATCCATTCTAAACGAAGAAATTGCTTCCATACTTCCTACGGATATTCCAAACACAATATCACTTATTTCAAAATCTGGTAATGTCTACTCTGGATCTATTGATTCTAAAATAATAAAAAAAACAGCCAACCTTTTTGCTACAACTAGAAAAGACGAAATCACTTTTGGAATATTAGATAGTAATAAAGATTACTTACTAGCTACAAGGGGTGAGAAAATAATTAAAATTTCAAAATCAGGAGTAATACAAAACGATCCGTCTTCCTTTTCAGCATTATCCAATTCAAATATTCATTTTATTTATCAAACTAAAAACAACAACATATGGGTTTTACAAAACAACGGATTGAATTTTTTAGATTATAAATCTCCATTTGTTTCTATTTTTGATCAAGCTAGCGTATATGATATATTGTTGAAAGACAATATAATTTACACTGCTACAAATAATGGTGTTTATTTTGCAAAGAATATTCCTCCTTTTAATTTTAAAAAGTTGGAGGATTTACAAGGGCAATCTTGGGCGATTCAACAATTAGAAAACGATATACTTATTTCTCATGATACAGGGCTCTATCAATTAGTTAATGGCACGCTTAAAAAAATTGGTAAAGAATCTGGATTTTGGAAAATTACTAAAATAGATGGCAAAAAAGGATTATACCTAGGGTCTAATTATAATGGATTTTATCTTGTAGAAAAACGGGAAAATCAATGGAATATAGTTCGTAAAATAAAAGGATTTGAGGAATCTACCAGAGATATCTTGGCAGATTATGAACCAAACACCTATTGGATATGCCATGGATACAAAGGGGTTTATAAAATCCACATCAATAATGACTACTCTCGTATAGATGTTGTAGATCATTTTACTAATAAAAACGGACTCAAATCACCATACAACATCAACGTATTTAAATGGAATAATACTATAGTTTTCACCACTAATACAGGGATTTATTTTTATAACAATGCAATAAATAAATTTGAATTATTTAAACCCTTAAATAAATTATTCGACACTACTAAAAACACCAGAAAGTTGATTCAAAACAACCATACTACTTGGTTTGTGCAAGATGATGAAGCAGGATATTTTCTTACTACAAATAATAAATTATGTAAAGATTTATTTCTTAATTTAAAAGGTAGTTTCAATAGAGGAATGGAATGCATTTATCCATTAAAAGATAATAAAGTACTGTTTGGGACAAACTCTGGGATTTTTCAGTATAATTTAAATGTAACTAATAACAAGGAATTATTCAACACCATAATTAATCAAATTAATTATACTAGAAATCAGAAATTAGAATTTGTAGAAATTAATTCTAATAAAGTTGATATTAATTTGCCAAATCAAACCGATATAATACGTTTTGAATTTTCTTCACCACAAATGATGTCTAGCACTGAAACTAATTTTAGTTATAAGTTAGAAAACATAGATGAAAATTGGTCACCTTGGCAAAAAAATGCTTTTAAAGAATATACGCATCTTAGACCAGGCGATTATACGTTTATTGTAAAAAGTAGAAATTTTGCAGGTCTTATCGGAAAAGAAGCAAAGTTTAAGTTTACTATTCTTCCAAAATGGTATCAAACCAAATTAGCCTATTTCTTATATTTAGTGATACTCTTTTTCTGTATTAACTTCATAACAAGTTATGTCAAAAAGAAAATTGCTTATGAGAGATTAAAATCAACAAATGAAATAAAAAAATCTCAACAACTCTTAGAACTGGAGCTTGAAAAATTAAAATTAAAACACGATAAAGAAATTATCAGCAAAGACAAGTTAATTTTAGAAGTAGATATTATTGATAAAAGTAAAGAATTAGCAAATTATACTCTTTTATTGAGCCAGAAAAAAAACATATTTGGAGAACTTTTAATTGATTTAAAACAATTGCGCGATATGTTAAAAAGTGATGATTCCAGAAGAAAGATAACAGAAATATTCCAGAAATTAAATCAGCATAGAATAGGTGAAGAGTTTATGGAGATATTTGATGTAAATTTTGAAAAAATAAATCATGATTTTTTTGAAAAACTGAAACAAATAGATGCCTCCTTGTCTAAACGGGAACTTCGGCTTTGCGCTTTTATTAAAATGGATTTAACTAATAAAGAAATAGCTCCTTTATTAAATATTTCTATTCGAGGGGTTGAAACAGCTAGATATAAGGTTAGAAAAAAACTAAAACTTTCCCATGATGATAATTTCATTCATTTTTTAGAAAGCTTAAGTTAAAGAATAAAAAAAGTAAATTTACTTTAAAATAATAACCAATGAATAAGTTCCTTTTTCTATTACTTCCATTTTTTTCTTTTGCTCAGCAAACTACTAAAATTGATTTTATAGAATGTAACGCTTCGGTAGTGCCTCATTTTGAAACCAAAACAATTGACGGAACCGTAGTGTATAAATTCCAATTGCTTTCTGAAATGGATTCTATACGAATAGATGCCAAGAATATGTATTTTTCTGACGTTGCTATTAATGGAACTCCTGTTAATTACAAAAATAACAAGAAAGAAATAATCTTATTTGAAGGATATAAAAAGGGAGCAAACGAAGTTTCTTTTTCCTATAAAGCAATGCCAAAACAAACGCTTTATTTCATCGGAGTTGGTGAAGGCCAACAAATATGGACACAAGGGCAGGGGAAGTATACCAGCAATTGGTTGCCGAGTTTTGATGATGTAAATGAAAAGGTTATTTTTAATATGTCGGTGACTTATGATAGCGAATTTCAGGTAGTTTCCAATGGGGTTTTGGAGAATAAAAAAAACAACCAGCAAGAGGGAACAACTCTGCATCAATTTAAAATGGAAAAACCTATGGCTTCCTACTTGTTAATGCTTGTCATTGGAAATTTTGATTATACCAAAACCTATTCAAGAAGCAGAATACCTTTAGAGATGTATTACCAGCCTAAAGATATCAATAAATTGGACTTCACTTACAAAGAATCTAAAACCATTTTCGATTTCCTAGAAAATAAAATAGGAGTGAAGTACCCTTGGAAAATTTATCGTCAAATTCCTGTAGAAGATTTTCTTTATGCCGGAATGGAAAATACTACTTCTACCATCTTCGCACAAGATTTTGTAGTAGATGAGTCTGGGTTTAACGACCGAAATTACCTTAATGTCAATGCGCACGAACTCGCACACCAATGGTTTGGTGATATGGTTACAGCCAAATCAGGTAAACACCATTGGTTGCAAGAAGGCTTTGCAACCTACTATGCTTTGTTGGCTGAACGCAAGATTTTTGGTGACGACTATTTTTATTATGCTATGTATAAAAATTCGATGCTACTACGCAAAGAAGCCAAAACCGATACCATTCCTATTCTAAATGAAAAGGCAAGTTCGTATTCTTTTTATCAAAAAGGCGCTTGGGCATTATTTGTTATCCAAGAATCCATTGGCGAAAAGAATTTTAAAAAAGCAGTTAAGAATTATTTGAAAAAATACCAATTTAAAAATGTAGAAACTGCCGATTTCTTAAATGAAATTGCATCAATTTCCGACCTTGATATTGTAAAATTTCAAAAAGAATGGCTAGAGGATTATCATTTCCCAACCGAACAAGTCATTTATTTATTAAAGAAAAACGAAGGTATCCGAACCCTATTTGAAATTCAAGCCCAAAAGAGCAAAGCTTTTACAGATAAAGAAGACTTCTTTACCACCATAATGAAATCTAACGGATTTTATGCTTTAAAAAAAGAAATTATCTATCAAGTTAAAGAGGTTCCATTTCTTGAAAAAGAAGCATTATTGCATTTGGCAATGAGAACCAACAATATAGAAGTTCGCCAATCGGTTGCTGAAACGATGAATGTTATTCCGGCTTCCTTTCTATCTGAATACGAATCTTTATTAGACGATAAATCCTACGATACCAAAGAAATTACTTTTACTAATTTGTATAAAAACTTTCCGGAAAATCGTTCTAAATATTTAGAATTAGCTAAAAATTGGGTTGGTAAAAACGACAAAGGATTACGGATTTTGTTTCTATCGTATTACTTAGAATTTAATAGCGCTACTGCTACTACTTCGCAATATTCCCAGTATTATTATGAATTAGTAGACTATACATCTCCAAAATATGAGAGTTCCATTCGTCAAAATGCTTTCGAAAATGCATTGTATTTAGAGCCAAAGAACCTTAAAGTACTTAAGAATTTAGTTAACGCCACCACGCATCTTAAATGGCAATTAGTGAAATATGCTCGCGACACCATTAGAACTTTGTTGAAAAAAGAAGGTTTCCGAGAATTGTTTGCTACTATTTTTCCAGAAGTGTCCGATGCCGAAAAATTCCAATTGCAAAGGTTGTTAGACGAAAAGTAAGTTTATTACTAACTCTCCTTTGTGACTTTATGCCTTTGCTAGCAAATTGCAATAAGAAAAGTCCTAACAATGTAGTAGTTAGTTAATCAAACAACTGATTTATTTGTGTATTACAAAAACTCTTTCACTTCGGTTTTTAAATAACCCAAAGCCAAATTATTCACCGATTCGCCTTCCAACGAATTGGTTAAAATAGTTTCGCGTAATCCATCTGCATTAGAAACAGAAGTACTTAAAGCAGTTTTTCTTATGTTTTGAATAGTGGTGTTTTTAGCAGAGCTAATCATCGTCCAACATTCGTCCGAAACATAAATTTGTTGGGCCAAATTATGTTCAAACTCTTGTTCTATATGCTGAACTAGCAGGTTTTGGTATTCTATTTTATCTTCGCTTAAAGGCGCAATTCTAATTACTATTTTGGTAGGTGAAATGCGTTCCATCAACAAAGCCAAGCGTTCGTATGCCTGCAATTTAATTGGTAATGTTTGTTTTTGATTTTCTCTTCGTAGCATAAAACGTCTTTGGTTTTCGCTGTTTTGAGTGTGCATTTGAAAAAAATAATACGCTACTGCACCAGTTATTAATGCGGGTAATGTATAAAAAGCTAGTTCAATGATTTTGTCCGTGTTCATTTGTATTGTAGAATATAAATTGTTCACAAATATAAAGAATAAACCTTTAAAATATATTGTAATTAAACTATAGTAAGCTTAAATTTGAAGTTTCAAAATAGTTAGGATGCAAAAATATATTAGCCAGCTGAATGAAGCGCAACAAGAACCAGTTTTACAAAAAGACGGACCAATGATTATCATTGCAGGTGCGGGCTCGGGTAAAACACGGGTGCTTACCATTCGTATTGCTTATTTGATGAGTTTGGGGGTAGATGCTTTTAATATTTTAGCACTTACGTTTACAAACAAGGCGGCTCGGGAAATGAAAAAACGAATTTCTGATATTGTTGGAACTAACGAGGCCAAAAACCTTTGGATGGGAACCTTCCACTCCGTTTTTGCAAGAATCCTCCGAAGTGAAGCTGATAAACTTGGTTTTCCATCTAATTTTACCATTTACGACACCCAAGATTCCGTTCGTTGTATATCTGGAATTATCAAAGAAATGCAACTCGACAGAGATGTATACAAACCCAAACAGGTTTTAAGCAGAATATCCTCCTATAAAAACTCCTTGATTACCGTAAAAGCCTACCTCAATAATCCCGAGTTACAAGAACAAGATGCGATGTCTAAAAAACCTCGTTTGGGAGAAATTTATGCCAATTATGTAGACCGTTGTTTCAAATCGGGCGCTATGGATTTTGATGATTTGTTACTAAAAACCAACGAATTGTTAAACCGTTTTCCAGATGTTTTAGCCAAATACCAAGACCGTTTCCGCTACATAATGGTAGACGAGTACCAAGATACCAACCATTCCCAATATTTAATTGTGCGTGCTTTGTCCGATCGTTTTCAGAATATCTGTGTGGTTGGTGATGATGCGCAAAGTATCTATGCCTTTCGAGGGGCCAACATTAATAATATTTTGAATTTTCAAAAAGACTACGATAACGTAAAAACCTATCGATTGGAGCAAAACTACCGTTCTAGCAAGAACATTGTAGAAGCGGCCAATTCTATTATAGATAAAAATAAAACCAAGTTAGATAAAGTTGTTTGGACAGCTAACGAATTTGGAGCTAAAATTAAAGTCCACCGCAGTGTAACCGATGGCGAAGAAGGCCGATTTGTTGCTGGAGAAATATTCGACCAAAAAATGCGCAACCAAATGCTCAATGGGCAATTCGCTATTTTGTACCGAACCAATGCACAATCTCGAGCCATGGAAGATGCGTTGCGCAAGCGCGATATTCCGTATCGAATATATGGTGGTTTATCATTTTACCAACGAAAAGAGGTGAAAGATGTGATTTGTTATTTGCGATTGGTAATCAATCCTAAAGATGAAGAGGCACTAGTTCGAGTAATCAACTATCCTGCCAGAGGAATTGGGGATACTACCATAGAAAAATTAACCGTTGCAGCCAACCATTATAAGCGTTCCATTTTTGAAGTGATGGAACATATTGATAAAATTGATTTAAAATTAAATTCAGGAACCAAAGCCAAGTTGCAAGATTTTGTAACGATGATTAAAAGTTTTCAAGTAATTAACCAAAATCAGGATGCATGGTTTTTAACCGATCATGTGACTAAAAAAACAGGATTAGTTCAAGAATTAAAAAAAGACGGTACCCCCGAAGGTATTGCCCGAATTGAAAATATCGAGGTGTTAATGGGCGGTATTAAAGATTTTATTGAAGGTCAAAAAGAGATTGACGGAGCCCGTGGTGCCTTATCGGAATTCATGGAAGACGTAGCACTAGCAACCGATTTAGATAAAGATACTGGCGATGACGATAGGGTTGCCCTAATGACCATTCACTTGGCGAAAGGATTGGAATTTCCGTATGTTTTTATCGTTGGTTTGGAAGAAGATTTGTTTCCGAGTGCGATGAGTTTGAATACCCGAAGCGAACTCGAAGAAGAACGTCGGTTGTTTTATGTAGCTTTGACTAGAGCCGAACATCAGGCTTATTTAACCTATGCACAGTCGCGTTACCGCTGGGGAAAACTAACCGATAGCGAGCCTTCACGTTTTATAGAAGAAATTACAGGAGAATATTTAGAATATATCAATCCGAGTGATGCTGGCGGCTACCGCTACAAACCGATGATGGATATCGATATCTTCGGAGATGTAGATAAAACGAAATTGCGTTTGGCAAAACCAGTTACTGGAACACCACCAAAACGTTACGGAGACGAAATAGTTTCTTCTTCAACCATTCGAAAACTAAAGCCAGTAAACAGTAATGGAACCAATACAAGTGGTGCCAATTTATTCGACAACAAATTAACTGCAGGAAATATAGTAATGCACGAACGTTTTGGAAAAGGAGAAGTAATCAATCTCGAAGGTGTTGGTGCCGATAAAAAAGCCGAAATCCGATTTGAAGTTGGAGGAATAAAGAAATTATTGTTGCGATTTGCGAAACTCGACATTATTGGTTAGAAAGTCAATAGTTCCCAACTTGAAACTTGAAACCTGAAACAAACAAAAAATGACACAGTTCTTAAAAATATACGAAGACAATCCGAACGAGGCTGCAATTAAAAAAGTAGTAGAGGTTTTGAAAAATGGTGGTGTAATTATTTATCCTACCGATACTGTTTATGGTTTGGGTTGTGACATTACCAACACCAAAGCGCTAGAACGAGTTGCAAAACTAAAAGGAATCAAGTTGGAAAAAGCAAACTTGTCTTTTATTTGTTATAACCTAAGTCATATTTCCGATTATGTGAAACAAATAGATACGGCCACTTTTAAATTGCTTAAAAGGGCTTTGCCTGGACCTTATACTTTTATACTTCCTGGAAATAATGATCTTCCAAAAGTGTTTAAAAATAAAAAAACTGTTGGAATTCGGGTGCCCGATAATAGCATTATTCGAGCAATCATTAAAGAATTAGGAAACCCTATTATTTCTACATCCATTCACGATGAGGATGAAATTATCGAATATTCTACCGATCCCGAATTGATTTTTGAAAAATGGCAAAACAAAGTCGATATGGTTATTGATGGCGGTTATGGCGATAATATCCCGTCTACTATTATTGATTTGTCGGGCAACGAGCCAGAAGTTATTCGAGAAGGAAAAGGTAGTTTGGATATTTTGTAAGAATTCGAATAGAAAATAGGATTTTTTTATTATGAAATAATAGAATCATTACAATACAATTTCATCTATTTGAAGACTATTCAAAAATTCTACAGATCTTATGATGTCATAATGTAAAATTCGATCTTCTTCTACAAATGGTACTTCTTCTCTATAGGATTTCAAAAACATTTCAATAAAATCACTCGATTTTAAAGGCCTTCTAAATTCAATAGCCTGAGAGGCATTCATCAATTCTATGGCTAAAATACGTTCTAGATTTTCCATAACACGCAAACATTTGGTTGCAGCATTCGCGCCCATAGAAACGTGATCTTCTTGGCCATTACTTGAAACTATACTATCTACGCTGGCTGGAGTTGCCAATTGTTTGTTCTGACTAGCAATACTTGCAGCAGTATATTGCGGAATCATAAATCCTGAATTCAATCCGGCATTACTCACTAAAAATGCAGGCAAACCTCTCAATCCAGAAATTAATTGGTAGGTTCTTCTTTCGGATATACTTCCTAATTCCGATAAGGCAATTGCAAGAAAATCTAAAGCCATTGCCAAAGGTTGCCCGTGAAAATTTCCTCCAGAAATTATAACATCTTCGCCAACAAATATATTCGGATTATCGGTAACCGAATTAATTTCGGTCTTAAAAACTTTTTTTACATAATCGATAGTATCCTTAGATGCACCATGCACTTGCGGAATACATCGAAACGAATAGGGGTCTTGCACGTGGAGTTTTTCTTGAGCAATAATCTCACTATCTTCTAGTAATTCTGTTATTCTTTTAGCAGTTACAATCTGACCTTTGTGAGGTCGAATATAATGAATCAATTCATTGAAAGGTTCTATTCTTCCATCAAATCCTTCTAAAGAAATTGCCGAAATCACATCTGCTAAATACGAATATTTCATTGCTTTAAGCAAAATATAACTTCCGTAAGCACTCATAAATTGGGTTCCGTTCAACAATGCCAATCCTTCTTTAGATTGTAAGACAATAGGTTGCCAATTGAATTTTTGCAATACAACTGAAGAATGCACTTTTTTTCCTTCAAAATATACTTCTCCTTCTCCTAGTAAAGGTAAAGACAAATGCGCTAAAGGAGCTAAATCGCCACTAGCACCAAGGGAACCTTGATTGTAAATTACTGGTAAAATATCCTTATTATAAAAGTCAACCAATCGTTCTACAGTGATTAATTGTACTCCAGAATGTCCGTAACTCAACGATTGAATTTTAAGCAACAACATAATTTTAACAATCTCAAGAGGGACTTCTTCTCCTGTTCCGCAAGCATGCGATTTCACTAGGTTTTCTTGTAGCTGGGATAAATTTTCATTAGAAATTATTACATTACATAACGAACCAAAACCAGTGTTAATACCATAGATAGGTGCTTCATGCGATTCCATTTTAGCATCCAAATATTCACGGCATTTTTGTATATTAATCTTTGCTTCTTCCGACAAAGCCAAGGATTTATGCTGCGAAATAATCTCTTGTATGGTTTCTATATTTAATGTCTCGGTACTTATATAATGTGTATTGTCCATTTTTTATTTGAAATTTGTGTTCAAAATTCAGCAAACAAATATTAAAATCCAACTATTTTAGCTACTATTTTATTAGGAAATTAATAAAAAACAATCATCAATTCTAATTTAAAAAATAAAATAATTACCATATAGCGTTAAAATTATGATATTCGTAAAAATACTCATATTACTTTTTTAATTAACAAAAAATAGTAATTTTGAAATGTATGTTAAACAACAAAAATATAAATTCTTCTTTAGTAGCAACCACTTCAAGGGTTGTTACTTTTGTTGGTACCTTCACTACAACAACTACTACCCCATTTGGGGTATAATTATCAAATATAATCCACTTTTAATGGGCTTTCAAAATGAGAGTGAAACTGCTTATACAGGAGCTTATAACTTAAAATATACAACCTACAACAAAAGATCATGATAGTATTAAAATTTGGCGGAACCTCGGTTGCCAATGCACAAAATATCCAAAAGGTTATCCAAATCGTTAACCAAAAAGCAAAAGACAATAAACTTGCAGTTGTCGTTTCTGCCTTAAGTGGCGTTACTGATATGCTTCTTAATGCCTCTCAAAAAGCAGCATCAAAAAACGAAACCTACAAATCTACACTCGAAGAAATTAAACAGAAACACTTTACAGCTATTACCGATTTAGTAGAAACGTCGCATCAGAATGCCCTTTTGATAAAAATTAACAGCCAAATTAATCAATTGCAAACGCTTTTGGACGGTTGTTTTCTTTTGGGAGAATTATCTCCAAGAACTGCCGATGCCATTGCTGGTTTTGGAGAATTATTGTCTTCGCAAATCATTGCAACCGCATTGCAACAAAGTCTTCCAAATAGTACTTTTAAAGACAGTCGGGAGTTGATTAAAACCAATTCCAATTTTGGAAAAGCTGTAGTTGACTTTGCGGCTTCTAATACATTAATTGCCAATTATTTCAATTCCAATACTTCTCAAGTGGTCGTTTTACCTGGATTTATTGCTTCCTCAAAAGATGGAAATACCACTACTTTAGGTCGCGGAGGCTCTGATTATTCCGCAGCAATAATTGCAAATGGTATTAAGTCCGATACTTTAGAAATCTGGACCGATGTTAACGGAATGTTTACTGCCAACCCAAAAATTGTAAAACAAGCACAACCAATTCAATCTATTTCTTATCAAGAAGCAATGGAATTGTCGCATTTTGGAGCTAAAGTATTGTATCCGCCAACGATTCAACCGGTTTTGAATGCTGCTATCCCTATTTGGATAAAAAACACTTTTGAACCAGAGGCTTATGGAACTTTAATTTCCAATACTCCCGATGCCAATGCCAATCCGATAAAAGGAATTTCGCATATTGATAACATTGCATTATTAACCTTGGAAGGTTCTGGAATGATAGGTGTTGCTGGTTCTTCTAAACGATTATTTGAAGTGCTTTCTAGAGAAAATATCAATGTAATATTTATAACACAAGCATCGTCTGAGCATTCTATTTGTATCGGAATTCAAAATCAAGATGCCCAAAAAGCAAAAATTGCAATTGATACCACGTTTGAACTAGAAATAGCTCAAAATAAAATAGATCCTTGTATCGTTGAAAAAGATTTGTGCATCGTGGCTTTGGTTGGCGAAAGCATGAAAAACCACCAAGGATTGAGCGGTAAAATGTTCAGTACTTTAGGGAAAAATAATGTCAATATTCGTGCTATTGCGCAAGGTGCTTCCGAACGAAATATATCAGTGGTAATTAACGAAAATGACGTTAAGAAAGCCTTGAATACTTTGCACGAGCGTTTCTTTGAAGACAATACCAAACAGTTGAATTTATTTGTAATGGGCGTTGGAAATGTTGGAGAAAAATTCATTGATCAGATTCACCAACAAAAGAAATTTTTGAAGGAAAATTTAAAAATAAACCTTCGCGTTGTTGCTATTTCCAATTCTAGAAAAATGTTTTTTGATGAAGAAGGAATGCAACTTAAAGATTGGAAATCATTATTAGAAAATGGACAAACTGCCAATGTAAACCAATTTATTGTTCAAGCCAAAGAACTGAATTTGCGCAATAGTATTTTTGTGGATATTACTGCAAATGGCGACATTGCCTCTATTTACGACCAGTTCTTAAAGCAAAATATTGCCGTAGTAACTTGCAACAAAATTGCATGTTCATCACAATACGAAAATTACAAATATTTAAAATCTTTGTCTCGAAAATACAATGCTCCATTTTTGTTTGAAACCAATGTAGGCGCAGGTTTACCAATCATCGACACATTAAAACACTTAATTGCTTCTGGAGATAAAGTAAACCGAATCAACGCGGTTTTATCGGGTAGTTTGAACTTTATCTTTAATAATTTTAGCGAAACCTACAGCTTTCATGATGTTGTAAAAGAAGCTGGTGTTCAAGGATTTACAGAGCCTGATCCGAAAATAGATTTAAGTGGTGTAGACGTTGCTAGAAAGATTTTAATTTTGATTCGCGAAAGCGGTTATCCAATGGAAATGGAAGATATTACCAACAATTCTTTCCTTCCAATAGAATGCATGGAAACATCTACTAACGAGGATTTTTTCAAATCCTTAACCCAACATTCCGGTCATTTTGAAAACCTTTTAGCAGAAGCAAAATCGAAAGAATCCCGATTAAAATTCGTTGCTTCTTTTGAAAATGGAAAAGCAAATGTTGGTTTGCAATTTATCCCTAGTGATAGTCCATTTTATAATTTGGAAGGAAAAGACAACATCGTTCAGTTTTACACCGATAGATATATAGATCAACCCCTATTAATAAAAGGTGCTGGTGCTGGCGCAGCAGTTACCGCGTCAGGTATTTTTGCAGATGTAATTCGTATTGGGAATGTGTAGAGACGCGATTAATAGCATCTCTATCCTAAAAATAAATTAAATGAACGAAATAAAAATATTCTGTCCTGCAACCATCGCCAATCTATCCTGCGGATTTGATGTTTTAGGTTTATGCCTAGAAACTATTGGCGACGAAATGATTATCCGAAAGGTAAATGAAAAAGGTATTCGTATAACCAAAATAATAGGTGCCGATTTACCTTTAGAAACCAAAAAAAATGTGGCAGGAGTTGCAGCATTGGCGTTACTAAATAGTATTAATTCGGAATTTGGATTTGAAATTGAAATCCACAAAAAAATTAAATCTGGAAGTGGCATTGGCAGTTCGTCTGCAAGTGCAGCAGGAGCCGTTTTCGGAATCAATGAATTACTAGGAAAACCATTTTCTAGACACGAACTGGTTGAATTTGCCATGAAAGGCGAAGTCGTTGCTAGCGGTTGTGAACATGCCGATAATGTAGCCCCTTGTCTATTAGGAGGTTTTACTTTAGTAAGAGGTTATGAGCCTCTTGATGTTATTCGAATAGAAAGTCCAGAAGAATTGTATGCCGTAGTTTTGCATCCACATATCGAAGTAAAAACAGCCGATGCAAGAGCAGTGTTACAACCAATGATTTCTTTAAAATCAGCTATTACTCAATGGGGAAATGTGGGCGGATTAATTTCAGGTTTATATACTAAAGATTATGAATTAATAGGTCGTTCCTTGAAAGATGTGGTTGTAGAACCATTGCGAAAACATTTGATTCCAAGCTTTGATAAAGTGAAATTCACAGCAATACATAATGGTGCTTTGGGTGCTGGGATTTCAGGTGCTGGGCCTTCCATTTTTGCTTTATGTAAAGGTTTCGATGTTGCCGAAAAAGTAGCTCATTCCATGACCGAAGAATACCTAAACACTGGAATACCTGCAGACATACATATATCTAAAATAAATCCAATTGGAGTTTCAATAATTTAAGGTTCGGGGTTTTGGGTTCGGGGTTTTAGGTAATATACTTAAACCAGGAACCCAAAACCAGGAACCCAAAACCAAAAAACAAATGTACTACTACAGTTTAAATAACAAAAACACAAAGGTTTCTTTTCAAGAAGCACTAATTCAAGGGCTTGCGCCAGATAAAGGATTGTATTTTCCAGAAGAAATTAAACCTTTAAAACAATCTTTTTTGGATAGCATAGAAAATTTATCCAATGAAGAAATAGCATTTGAAGTCATAAAACAATTTGTAAGTGGTGAAATTCCTGAATTAGAACTAAAACAAATCGTTACTGAAACACTTTGCTTTGATTTTCCGTGCATATCTGTTGAAGAAAGTGTTTACTCTTTAGAATTGTACCATGGACCAACCATGGCATTTAAAGATGTTGGAGCCCGATTTATGTCGCGGTGTTTAGCCTATTTCAATAAAGGAAAAGACATGAAAAATACTGTTCTTGTTGCTACTTCAGGAGATACTGGTGGTGCTGTAGCCAGTGGTTTTCTTGGTGTAAAAGGTGTTGAAGTGGTAATTTTGTATCCATCCGGAAAAGTAAGTGACATTCAAGAAAGACAATTAACCACTTTGGGACAAAATATAACGGCATTAGAAGTTGATGGCGTTTTTGACGACTGCCAAGATATGGTGAAGCAAGCATTTTTGGATTCGGATTTAAAATATAAAAATCTTACTTCTGCCAATTCTATTAATATCGCTCGATGGCTACCTCAAATGTTTTACTTTTTCTTTGCTTATAAAGAATTAAAAAAACACAATAAATCATTAATTGTTTCTTGTCCTAGTGGAAATTTCGGGAATATATGTGCTGGAATCTTAGCGAAAAAATTAGGATTGCCTATTGCTCATTTTGTAGCAGCAACTAACTTAAATGATACGGTTTCTAAGTTTTTAGAAAATGGGGTATATGATGCTAAACCCTCTGTAGCTACCATTTCAAATGCTATGGATGTTGGAAATCCGAGTAATTTTATACGGATTCAAGAAATGTACCATAATGATTTAATGGAATTCAGCAAAGATTTTTCTTCTTATTCTTTTACGGATGAAGAAACAAAATCAGCAATGAAAGATATTTATTCAAATACAGGATATATTGCCGAACCCCACGGGGCGGTTGGCTATTTAGGTTTGAAAAAAGAGCTAAAAAAGAATCCTAATAGTATAGGATTATTTCTTGAAACAGCGCATCCAATTAAGTTTTTGGATGTTGTAGAACCTGTTTTGAATCTTATATTAGAAATCCCAAAACAGATTGAAAGTGTTTTAAATAAAGAAAAAGTGAGTGTAAAAATCAAAAGTTATGAGGATCTTAAACGATTTTTAAATCGTAATAATTCTTTTATCTAAATTAATAAAGTCTTAAATTTTGCACCTTAGCAAATCGGAACTTAATTTTTACTATTTTTTTATTATATTTGAAGAACTAAATTAACTTCGCTTCAAAAATGAAAAAAACTGTTTTATCTTTTTGTTTGTCCTTATTTATTATACAAATTAGCATTGGGCAAACCAATAAAATAATTAAAGTCAATGAGCCGATTCAAATTATGGTTCAATATGAAAATCCGCTTCCAAAAGCAGATGCATTGTCTAAATTTAAATTACAAAATAAATTAGACAAATCAAATAGTTATGTTCCAACCTATTCCAATACCGATGAAACAAGTCGTAAGCACGAGCATTTTCAACAATTTTATAAAGGATTAAAAGTTGAATTTGGAGTAATCATTATCCATAGTATTAACAATGAGGTTTATATGATAAATGGAGAAGTTTATAATGCTTCTACATTAAATATAATTCCAAATTTAAGTGCTGAACAAGCATTTAATGAAATTTTAACTTCTAAATCCAACACCAAATATCTTTGGGATTCTCCAGATGACGCATTAGCTTTGAATTACAAAAAACCAACAGGTGAATTAGTAATTCTTCCAAATATTAAAACTGGAGCTATAAATTTAGCATATAAATTTGATATTTATGCCACACAACCTTTAGCTAGAGATGAAGTATATGTAGATGCACAAAACGGTAAAATTATTTATAGTAATCCTATCATTAAACATGTACACAACAATGCAAAAGAAAATAGCTCAAATGAAACTACTCAAGTAACCTCTTCTGTAACTGGAACAGCTAGCACTAAATATAGTAGTAGCAGATCTATTAAAACTACTTTAGACATAGCATCTAACAAATATATTTTAAAAGACGATACTCGTGGTGGTGGAATTCAAACTTTTAATAGTGCAAGAACAGTAACCTATCCTTCTACCAATTTTTCAGATATTGATAACAATTGGACGACTGCCGAATTCAATAATGCTAATAAGGATATTGGTGCTTTAGATGCGCATTGGGGTGCCGAAATGACCTATGATTTTTGGAAAAACATTTTCAATAGAAATAGTTTTGATGATCAAGGAACTATGCTGAAAAGTTATGTGCATTATCGTTCCAATCCGAATACTAGTTTAGTTAATGCGTTTTGGAATGGTGCTGTAATGTCTTATGGCGATGGTAGTAATTCTGTTTCTATTCTTACTTCAATTGATGTATGCGGTCACGAAATAGGTCATGGAATTTGTTCTTCTACAGCCAACTTGGCCTATCAAAATCAATCGGGAGCAATTAATGAAGGACTTTCTGATATTTGGGGAGCTTGTATAGAGCATTACGGAAGAACCGGTTCTTTAGCAAGCCCTTTTGCTACTGGAGTATGGAAAATTGCAGAAGATTTAGGTTCGACTCCATTTAGAAGCATGAGTTCTCCTACTACTTATGGAAATCCTGATACTTATCTTGGCACCAATTGGACAGCTACTGGAGATGAGGGTTCTTGTACTCCGAGCAATACAAATGACCAATGTGGGGTTCACAACAATAGCGGTGTAATGAACCATTGGTTTTATATTCTTACAGTTGGAAAATCAGGAACAAACAATGCGCCTTCGCCCCGAAATTATTCAGTTACAGGAATTGGAATGGACAAATCCTCTCAAATAACCTATTATGCTGAAAGAGATTATCTTACTTCTAATGCTACTTATTTAGATATGAGAAATGCAACAATTCAAGTTGCTAACAATTTATATTGTGGATCAAGTTCTGAAGTTATTGCGGTTACCAATGCTTGGTATGCTGTTAATGTTGGAGCGCAGTATGTAGGTTATACAACAGATATTTCACTTAAGAAAATTGCACAACCATTATCAGTTGCTTGTGGCGCATCTAACAACTCTAGTATAACTTTTGAAAATGCAGGAACTAATCCAATTTCTTCTGTAGCAATTTCATATACGATTGATGGAGGTACGCCAAACAATTTAAATTGGTCAGGATCACTTTTACCATGTCAAACTATAGATTACCCAATAATTATTGGTAATTTGTCAAGAGGAACGCACACAATTTCCTATACAACAACAACAACAAGTGATGGTAATAATGCTAATAATACCAAAACAGCTATTATATTAGTTAACGATGCTGGAATAGTAAACGCAATTAACACCTTTGAATCCTCTTCAGATAATCTCATTTCTTTTGATAAAGGCAATACAAATATTTTATGGCAAAGAGGGCAAGCTGCAGGTCCGATTCTTAATAGTATTGCATCGGGAGGATCTAATGTTTATGGAACCAATCTTACTGGATTATATCCTAACGGCATGACATCTTATTTAGTTTCACAATGTTATGATCTTACGCAATACCAAAATCCAATATTTAAATTTGATATGGCTTTTGATTTTGAACCAGATTTTGATTTTTTAAATGTTGAATATTCTATTAATGGAGGAACTACATGGTCTATTCTAGGAGATGCAACTACAGGAACTACATGGTATAATAGTTCTAATGTTCCTAATGCAACAAATTGTGATAATTGTGTTGGTGCACAATGGACAGGTGCTGGTGGTGATGCTAACTTAGTTGGTGGAGTAAATTCGGATAAAACAAATTACAGTTGGAATATGCCTGAATTTGGATTTGGAGGGGCAACACCTCAATCGAATATTATATTTCGATTTAATTTTGTTTCTGATGGAGGAGTTACTAACGAAGGGGTAATAATTGACAATTTTGTAATAACAGGAACACCTGTTTTGGCTAATACTGAAAATGCTTTTGAAACTTTTACAATTTCTCCTAACCCAACAAATGGATTTATAGTAGTTAAATTATCTACTTCAGAAGAAGTTAAAGTTGACTTATTTGATATGAGAGGTAGAAAATGTTTTACTAATACCTTTCAAAATTTCAATGATGTTTTCAATCAAGAAGTTAATCTTGGGCAATTGGAAAAAGGAATCTATTTATTAAATGTTATTTCCAAAGGAAAAACAGCTACTAAAAAACTAATTATTCAATAGATTATTGAGAATTATGGATATGAACTAAATTACAATCAAATTCTATTTAAGAATTAATTCTATATTAAAAAAAATCGTTATATAAATTAATATATAACGATTTAATATTTAAGATATTCTCTTATTTTATTATACCAGAACAAGCAACTCTAGCACCTGCATTTCCAGTAGGTTGGGTGATATAGTCGTCGGCTTTATCGTGAACGATTAATCCTTTTCCAAGAATGTCTTTGTTAACATCACCACAACCTATACACCATTCATTTGTTTTTAGAGTAATGGTTCCGTTACCATTTTCATCGGCAGTAAAATTTCCAATATCTCCTTTATGGTGTTCGTTATCGGTCCATTTTCCATGTTTTACATGTGTGGGATTCCAATGTCCACCAGCAGAAGTAGCATCTCCAGCAGAGCAATCTGCTTTCTCATGAATATGAATAGCATGGATTCCTGGCTTAAGTCCGGATAGTTTTGCTTCAAAAGTAACTATAGCATTTTTCTCTTTGAATGTAGCAGTACCAGTAACGGTACTTCCACTTTTTGGCTCTAAGGTTATGGTTAAAGCATTTGCTTTAGAAGAATTTCCCGACTTACAAGCAATAATAATTGCAAAAGCAACCAGCGATAAAAGAATTATTTTTTTCATAAGAATTATTTTTATCAAAGTTAAACATTAATTAGGATTGGATATTTAAAATTATCTTAAAAAAATCAATTTTGAAGTGATTTTATTTTGAATATTAAATAGTTTTTTAAAAACAATAACTGTTTTCTGCAACTAATTTAGAAGTTATTATTTCTCTTAAACCAACAATATTTGGCATATTGTTATATTTTGTAAATCTTCGTAATCCCATTAACATCATTCGTTGTTCATCACCATCGGCAAAAGAAATTATACTTTCTTTTCCTTTTTGAGCGACAACGTCAACAGCTTTATATAAATATAATTTTGCCATAGCAATTTGTTCCTTTACCTTTTCTTCGCCTTCTTTTTTGGCTAACTTTTCGGTGCGAAGAATAGTACTTTCTGACATGTAAATTTCAATTAACATATCGGCAGCAGCCATAAGTAATTGTTGGTGCGCATCTAAATCCATTCCAAATTTTTGAACCGCAGCACCGGCAACCATTAGGAAGGCTTTTTTCAATTTAGCAATCATTTCTTTTTCTTCGGATAACAATTCAGAATAATCTGGAGTTTCAAAGGAAGGAATTCCCATTAATTCTTCTTGTACTTTCATTGCAGGTCCTAATAGATCGATTTGACCTTTCATCGCTTTTTTAATTAACATTCCTACCGATAACATTCGGTTGATTTCGTTGGTTCCTTCATATATTCTTGCAATACGAGCATCTCTCCAAGCACTTTCCATAGGTGTGTCTTCAGAGAAACCCATTCCTCCATATATTTGGATACCTTCATCAGCACAATTTTGTACATCTTCAGAAACCGCTACTTTTAGTATAGAACATTCAATAGCAAATTCTTCCACACCTTTTAATTCGGCTTCTTGGTGCGAAGTTCCTTCAGCTACACGAGTATTAATTCGGTCTTCAATAGATTTTGCAGCACGATAGGTAGCACTTTCACCTGCATAAGCAGAAGTTGCCATCTCAGCTAATTTATAACGAATAGCACCAAATTGTGAAATTGGAGTGTTGAATTGCACTCTTTCATTTGCATAAATTACAGCATTGGTAGTAACACGACGTTGCGCATCCAAGCAGGCAGCTGCTAACTTGATACGACCTACGTTCAAGGCATTCATGGCTATTTTAAAACCATTTCCTCTTTCGGATAACATATTTTCAACAGGAACTTTAGTTTCGTTAAAGAAAACTTGTCTAGTAGAAGAAGCGCGAATTCCTAGTTTGTGCTCTTCTTCGCCAAGAGTAATTCCGTTAGTAGCTTCATTTTCAATGATAAAGCCAGTAATATTTTTATCGTCTTCAATTCGAGCAAAAACTATAAAAAGAGAACAAAATCCTGCATTGGAAATCCACATTTTTTGTCCGGTGATTTTATAATGTGTTCCATCATCCGATAAAACTGCTTTTGTTTTTCCAGAATTGGCATCACTTCCTGCACCTGGCTCGGTCAAGCAATAGGCACCAAACCATTCTCCAGAGGCCAATTTTGGAACGTATTTTTGTTTTTGTTTTTCAGTTCCGTAAAGGGTAATTGGCATTGTTCCAATTCCTGTATGTGCGCCAAAAGCGGTAGAAAACGAACCTGTTGCACCCGAAATATAGTCGCAAACTAGACAAGTATCTACAAATCCCATTCCCATTCCACCATAGTTTTCTGGAACAGCAACACTTAAAAAGCCCATTTCTCCGGCTTTTTTCATTACCTCTTCGGTAAATTTAAAATCTTTACTTTCAAAACGGCTTTTGTTAGGCCATATTTCTTTTTCTACAAATTCTTTCACCGATTCCCGCATCATGATCTGCTCTTCCGAGAAATCTTCTGGTGTGAAAATGTCATCACATTTTGTTTCTTTTACCAAAAACTGTCCACCTCTAGTTATATCGCTCATAGTATTATTTTTAGAGAAAAGAAAATAGAGAAAAGAAAAAAGACTTTTCTAAATTCAATATTTCATTTTCTGATTATCTATATTATTTGTTATTTATATTATAATAACTCATAAATTCCAGCACTTCCTTGTCCGGTTCCTACACACATGCTTACAATTCCGTATTTGCTTTTTCGCAAACGCATTTCCTCAAATAATTGTACCGATAATTTTGCACCAGTACAACCAAGTGGATGTCCTAAAGCAATGGCACCACCATTTACGTTTACTATATCTGGATTTAATCCTAATTCTCTAATAACTGCTAACGATTGCGATGCAAAGGCTTCGTTTAATTCGATTAAATCAATATCATTTAAAGTTAATCCTGCTTGTTTTAAGGCTTTCGGAATTGCTTTTACCGGTCCTATTCCCATTACTCTTGGTTCCACTCCTGCAGATGCAAAGTTTACTAATCGGGCAATAGGTGTGATCCCCAATTCTTTTACCATTTCTTCGCTCATTATTAAAACGAAAGCAGCGCCATCACTCATTTGAGAGGAATTACCTGCAGTTACACTTCCATCGGCAGCAAAAACTGGTTTTAAATTCCCCAAAGCAGGGACATTAGTATCTGATCTTGGGCCTTCATCTTTTGAAACTACATAAGATTTGGTTTCTTTTTTTCCATTTTCATTAATGAACGTTTGCTCAATCGTTATTGGAACAATTTGTTTATCAAATTTGCCTTCTGCTTGTGCTTTTAAAGCTTTTTGATGGGAATGGAACGAAAAAATATCTTGATCTTCCCGAGTTACGTTGAATTGTTTGGCAACGGCTTCTGCGGTTAACCCCATTCCCCAGTAATAATCCTCGTGGCCTTCTTTTGCTACAGCATAATCTGGCGTTGGTTTATAACCTCCCATTGGGATAAAACTCATGCTTTCGGCACCACCAGCAATGATACAATCGGCCATTCCACTCTGGATTTTAGCTGTTGCCATTCCGATAGTTTCCAATCCAGAAGCGCAATATCTATTTACGGTTACTCCAGGAACATCGGTTACTTTTAATCCCATTAAGGAAATTAAACGGCCAATATTTAAACCTTGTTCGGCTTCGGGCATAGCATTTCCTACCATTACATCGTCAATTCTTTTTTTGTCGAAATCTGGTAATTCGTTCATCATGAATTGAATGGTTTCAGCCGCCAATTCGTCAGGACGTTTAAAACGAAATACTCCTTTTGGTGCTTTTCCAACGGCTGTTCGGTATGCTTTTACTATATAGGCTGTTTTCATGATTTTAAGTATTAAGATAAGAGTATTAAGTATTAAGACTTTTTTAGTATTAAGATTTGAGTATTAAGAATTAAAACTCTCTAATTGTTTTTTTATGTTGTTTTTAATGTTTTTTGAAAGGAGAAATTCATATTTGAAACTTCTACTAATTGATTTATAATAGGTTGTATTTTTTCTTCTTTTACAAGGTTTAATCTTTTTGCTAGTATTAATTGTGTTATTAATTCAAATGTAGATCCATTAGCAATTCCTAAAAATTGAACAAATTCTTTATTGTGATTTCTACCTGATCCTTCAGCAATATTGGAAGGTATTGAAACAGCGCATTTTTTTATTTGATGTACTAAATTAAATTTTTCATCATTTGGTAATAATAAAGAAACTTCATAAACTGAAATCGCTATGTCCATTGCTTTTTGCCAAATTTTAAGTTTTTCAAAATTGTGCATATTGTCTTAATTTCTAAATTAATTATTTTCAATGTCTTAATACTTAATACAAAAGTCTTAATACTTAATACAAATGTCTTAATACTAATTTCTCAACGGTTTTCCTTTGGTTAACATGAATTGAATTCTTTCTAATGTTTTTCTTTCGGCACACAATGACAAGAAGGCTTCCCGTTCAATATCTAATAAATACTGTTCACTAACTAATGTTGGTTCCGATAAATCACCTCCAGCCATTACATAAGCTAGTTTGTTGGCAATTTTTAAATCGTGTTCCGAGATGTATTTCCCTGCTGCCATTTGGTTGGTTCCTACCAAGAACATTCCTAATGCTTGTTTACCTAATACTTTGATGTCGGTTCTACGAATTGGTTGGGTGTAACCTTGGTCTGCCATTTGCAAAGCCACTTGTTTGGCAACGGCAATTTGACGGTCTTTATTTACCACAACAATGTCTTTTCCTTTTTGCAAAATTCCTAAATCGAATGCTTCATAAGCCGAGGTTGCAACTTTTGCCATACCTATAGTTAAGAAGTATTCTTGAAGTACGTTAAGCTCTACATCGTTCTTTCTAAAAAGATCAGAGGCTCTTAAAGTCATTTCTTTAGAACCACCTCCACCAGGGATTACTCCAACTCCAAATTCTACTAATCCAATGTAAGTTTCTGCAGTAGCAACCACACGATCGGCATGCATGCTCATTTCGCAACCACCACCTAAAGTCATTCCGTGAGGTGCTACAATTACTGGTATTGAGGAATAGCGCACGCGCATCATGGTGTCTTGAAACATTTTGATTGCCATGTTCAACTCCTCGTATTCTTGCTCAACCGCCATCATGAAAATCATTCCAATATTTGCGCCCACCGAGAAATTAGTTCCTTGATTTCCAATAACTAATCCGCGGTATTCTTTTTCCGCCATATCAATTGCTTTGTTGATGGCTGTTAAAACACCGCCACCAATAGTATTCATTTTAGAATGGAATTCTAGGTTCAATATTCCTTCTCCTAAATCAAATACAGTAGCATCCGAATTACCCCAAACTTTATGGCTTTCGCGAATATTATCTAAAATAATAAAAGCATCTTGACCAGGAATCTTCTCTTGAGATTTGGTTGCAATATTATAATAATGTGTCGCTCCATTTTTTACAGTGTAAAAAGAGGAACTTCCTGAAGCAAGCATATCATTGACCCAAGCAGCAGGAGTATAGCCCTCGGTTTCCATTAACTCAATTGCTTTCTCTACACCAATGGCATCCCAAATTTCAAAAGGACCGTTTTCCCAACCGAAACCCGCTTTCATAGCATCGTCAATTTTGTAGAGGTCATCCGATATTTCCGGAATTCTGTTGGAACAATAAGCAAACATTGCCGCAAAGTTTTTTCTATAAAAATCTCCTGCTTTGTCTTTTCCTTTTACTAAAACTTTAAAACGATCTATAGGTTTATCAATGGTTTTAGTAAGTTCTAAAGTTGCAAAAGATGCTTTTTTAGCGGCTCGATATTCTAAAGTATTCAGGTCTAAAGATAAAATTTCTTTGCCTTCTTTTTTGTAGAATCCTTGTCCAGTTTTACTTCCTAGCCATTTGTTTTCCATCATCGTATTGACAAAATCTGGAAGTTTAAATAAGTCGTGTGACTCATCATTTGGGCAACCTTCATACAAACCATTAGCAACATGCACTAAAGTGTCTAATCCAACTACATCTACAGTTCGAAAAGTAGCCGATTTTGGTCGGCCTATAACAGGACCTGTTAATTTATCCACTTCTTCAATAGTCAATCCCATTTCTTTTACCAAATGGAAAAGACTTTGAATTCCGAAGATACCAATACGGTTTCCTATGAACGCTGGAGTATCTTTGGCTACGACAGAAGTTTTTCCTAAATATTGCGAACCATAGTTGGTTAGAAAATCCAATACCTCTTTAGAAGTTTTAGGACCAGGAATAATTTCGAATAATTTCAAATAACGGGCTGGATTGAAGAAATGCGTTCCGCAGAAATTTGCTTGGAAGTCCTCGCTTCTGCCTTCGCTCATGAACTTAATCGGAATACCAGAAGTATTAGAAGTTACTAATGTTCCAGGCTTGCGAAATTTTTCAATTTGTTCGAATACTAATTTCTTAATATCCAATCGTTCTACCACAACTTCAATAATCCAATCGCAAGTAGCGATTTTAGCCATATCGTCAGTAGTATTTCCGGTTGTGATTCTATTAGCAAACTTCTGACTATAAATAGGAGAGGGGTTCGATTTTAAAGCATTTGCCAAATGGTCGTTTACCGTTCTATTGCGAACCGCTTTACTCTCTAGAGTTAGCCCTCTCTTTTCCTCTGCTTCTTTTAAAGCATTCGGAAGGATATCCAAAAGCAACACTTCTACGCCAATGTTAGCAAAATGGCATGCAATTCCAGAACCCATGATTCCAGAACCTATTATTGCTACTTTTTTGATTGTTCGTTTCATATTTGGTTTGTATGTTATATGTTGTTTATTGTGAGTTAGTATTAGGATTTATAAAATTCAACTCAGAACTGAATTTAAAAAATTTTCTTCTCTGTAATTAGATCGTTTATCACTTCGGCAACCTCTAGAAAGTGATTTAGTTTTTCTTCTGAAATATTGTTCTTAATGGTGTCATTAAATTTAATAACGGTTTCTTTAGATAGTAATCGTTTTTCTTTTCCTAGTGGTGTTAGGTATATAAGAACTCCTCTGCCATCTTTGGGATTTTTTTTTCGAATAATTAATCCTTTTTCTTCTAAGGTTTTTAACGTTCGAGTTAAAGAGGTTGGTTCCATTCCCATACGATTACTGATATAATTAGATGGAGTACCATTTTCTTTGTCAATACTTAATAATGCAAAGCCAATAGCCATAGAACCTTCAAATTTAGAAGCTTCTTCATTGTACATTCTTGAAACAGCTTGCCAAGTAGCTCTAAGAATGTAATCTATAGTCTTATCTTTCATACTTTTTTTTGAATAATCAAATATACAACTAATTTATTATGCATGCATACTATATATGTTAAAATTTATATTTTTAATTAATCTTTTTTTTATTAAATTAAAAGACAATTGTGTAAATTATAATACAATTTAAACAATATCAATTTTCCGTTTTTTAGTTAAATATTAATGTTGTGATTTTGTTTTAGTAAGAATATTTTTGTAATATAATATGGTATTGTTATATTAAAAACCTCAATATTCATTGGTGCTTTAAATGAAATGAATAGATTACTTTTTAAAAGATATAATTGTTTTTTATTATATAACTTTTATTTTTTTTAAGAATTTAATAAATAATAAATAAAATAAATTTGGGATGAAAAATATAAAAAGTAGTTATAAAGATAGTCATAGAAGATATATTGATATTTTTAATTCTACCTCGGAATTACATTCTGTTCGAGAACGATATAAAAATAATTTCGATTTAATAGTTTTATTTATTAAAAAATACTGGTATGATTTAGCATTAGTAGATATTTCAGAAATGGACATCAATATAAAGCAAATTGTTAATGAGCTAAATTTAGAGGATATAAATTGATTATTTGATTAAAATTATTCCATTTAAAAAACTTTTCTGCACTTTTCAGGTTTATATTAATGTATTATTGATAAAAATAAACTAAATTTGACTACTGCTATAGTACCTAACCTTGAAGATTTAAGTTTTTGAGTTCGCAGTATAAGTTTGTATTTTATAGTGAGTAATTTTATTTACAAAAAAAACAAATATTTTTATCAAAATTTTAAAATAGTATAATTATATTTGTAATAATGTAATCATTTATTGTGGTTTTAAAATTTTAATTTTAATATCAGATTATTTATCTTATTAAATAGTTTGATTATTTTTTCTAGTTGTAAAGATTCTAATTTAAAAATACATTATGAAAAAAACACAAATACTAGTTTTTGCATCCGAATATATTTTATCTCAAGAGGTGCAATGGATTTTAGAAGATGAGGAATATGAAATTAATTTTGTTTCTATCCTAAATGGTAATATTATTAACTATTTGGAAAATTCAAAACCAAATTTAGTAATAATTGATTTAGATAATAACGAAGTTGATAGATGTATTCAACTTGGTCAGTATTTACTAAATGAAGATTTAATTCCATTTATATATATATTTTCAAAAGCAGATAATGGAATTTTAGAAAAAATAAAAAGAACCCGCCCTTACGGTTTTTTGTTAAAGCCATTAAGAGAGTTGGATGTTAAAGCATGTGTAAAATTAATTCTTTTTAACTACTCACACAAAAACATTGATTTATTAAAAACGGATAAAAAGGTTATAGAAGACGTGCCCTTTAGAATTCGCCATGTAATTAATTATATTAATGAAAATATTTATGAAAAAATAGATATAGATGAATTAACTAAATTAACAAAATGGAAAAAACATCATTTCATTAGAATTTTCTCAAGTATAATTGGAGTGACTCCTTACCAATATATATTGATTAATAAAATGGAAATTGCTAAGGCTTTAATTAAAGATTCGGATCAACCAATTAATGAAATTGCATTTGATTTAGGATTTGTAAATTATAGTAATTTTGCACATATTTTTAAAAAAAATCTGTTATACGTCTCCTGAAAATTACAGAAAAACAAAAAAATTATATTCACAACTCAATCAATAGATAAAATTAATTTATATTTGCAATATAATTTGATGTTTTTTTATAATTATAATTTTTAGTTAGTTTATTATTTAAATATAATAACTATTTTCCTCAAAATCTTTTTTTTTAAACCTACTACCTAATTCGAGCTTAAATATTAAGCCTGAATTTTACGTGTTGTACTATATTTTTTTTAGAACAGCATTGTATTAGAATTTTATTTTTTAATCAATTAAAATTAAAATAAATGAAAAAAAGAATATTTGTAGTTATCGTAACTTTTATTGTTGCATTTACTTATGCTCAAGATGAAAAAAGTGAAAAAGACCTATACAAACATTGGTCAATTGAATTAAATGTTGGACAGAATAGACCTATAAGACCCTTTTCTTCGGGTTATTATTCATCAAAACCAAATACTTATTTTTATTTTAATGGCATTCAGCATTATGATTTAGGAGCAAGATATATGATTTCTAATCTTTTTGGATTGAAAGCCGACTTAGCTTATGATGAGATAAAAAATCGAACAGGAAGCGGTTCTTTAGATTTCAATCTTAAGCAGTATCGTTTAGGAATTCAAGGAGTAATCAATTTGTCAAGATTATTGCGATTTGAAACTTTTAGTAATCGAATTGGTATGTTGGCTCATGGAGGATTTCAATTTTCAAAATTAAAACCTCAAATAGGTGTTAATCAGCATGTTTCAGAAGATAATGGAGGAATAATTTTAGGATTAACTCCCCAATATCGATTAACAAATTGGTTAGCAATAACAGGTGATTTTACTTATCTTAATAACTTAAGACAACATTTTAATTGGGATGGGTCTTATTCAGATGATACAAATAATCTTACGGGTTCAATATACAATACTTCTCTTGGACTAACATTTTACTTAGGAGATAGAAAAAAAATCCATGCCGATTGGTATATTTCACCAGCTTCTACTATAGATAAAGAAGCAAGAAAGAAAATAGCAGATATCGAAACGTTAATGAATGATACTGATAAAGATGGTGTACCGGATTATTTAGATTTTGAAAACAATACTCCAGCAGGAGTAGCAGTAGATACTAGAGGAAGATTTATTGATGTTAATAAAAATGGGGTTCCAGATGAATTAGAAAGAATACAGCCTAAAAAAGAGGATCAAATTGTTGAAAAAACAGATCCATTGAAAACAACTTTAGAAAATGATAATCTTAATGTAAATGTGTTTTATGATGTAAATGAAGACATGCCAAATAAAGGATCAGAAAATAATATTCATTTGTTATCTCAATATTTAAAAAATCATCCAGAAGCTAAAATTAAATTAACAGGATTTGCCGATGTACGTGGTGGTGAACAACATAATATTGATTTATCTAAACGTAGAGCAATGAAACTTAAAAATTTCCTTACATCATCTGGAATAAACGAAAGCAGAATGACAATAATTGCTGAAGGAGTTGATACTACTTATCCAAGTTCTAGTAGAACAGGATTGGATTTAGCAAGAAGAGTTTCAGTAGAATTAATAAAATAAAAGAATAATTAGAATTAATAATTAGTGCAAAAACACCTTTAAGAACGACACTATCCTAAAAAGTGTGTAAGTTAAAAAATATAGGGGTTTGACTTTTTAATTAAAGTTGCACCCTTTTTTCAAATATAGTTAAGAACTGGTTGAGGATTAATCCCCAATTATGGATTGGCATTGACCATTTTTTGGTAGCTT